>JAAUUE010000321.1 GCA_012031635.1 Coleofasciculaceae cyanobacterium SM2_1_6
AATATCCTTAACTCAGGGTTGGAATAGGGCATACCGGAACCTTTGCACTAGACACTTCGGCTACTTCGACTTCGCTCAGTACAAGTCGGCTCAGTGCAGGTGCAAGCAACGCTTCTGGAGATGTGACCTCTACTTTGGTTGGAGTAATCCAATCAGGGCAAGTTGTGTCGATGAAGGAAGAATCCCACGCTCTTTAGATGTGGGAGGGTCAACTTTAGTTTCTTGCGATCGACTTCCCGAAAAACAACTAAAATGAATACACCTAAATACACCATTAACTCGCACCACAACGACAACTATGCAAGCCACTAAGCTAACTATCTTCACTACCCTGACAACAGCAGCTTTGATGACAGTGACTAGTTGGGGAGCGATCGCCCAGACTACACCCAGCACCGCTAGCCAACTCGAAAACCTCCGGCAACTCCTCGCCAGCCGGGAATGTGTCCAGTGTGATCTGCGGGGGGCGGGCTTGATTGTGGCGAATTTGTCTAGAGTAAACTTAGCCGGAGCCAACCTCAGTCGGGCGAATCTCAGCCGCGCCAACTTAGACGGGGCAGACCTACGGGGGGCAGACCTACGGGGAGCCAACCTGAACGGAGCCAATCTTAGTGGGGCGATCTTGACAGGGGCGCTAGTAGATGGAGCAGACCTACGGAGTGCGCTGTTTTTTAGTGCGGATCTGCGGGGAGTAAATTTGCAAACAGCTTTTATTCAAGGGGCTTTGGGTATTCCTAACTATGCAGGTTCTCCAGACAATTTCTATGCTTGGGGCGTGGGCGAAGCAGGGCGGGGCAATTACCGGGGAGCGATCGACTTTTACAATCAAGCCTTGGATTTGAATGGGGAATATGCTCCAGCCTACCTAGGGCGGGCAGTGTCTCGGTACCGTTTGGGAGATCTCCGGGGAGCTATGCAAGATGCCAATATTGCCCAGACTTTGTTCACCAGAGAAAACAGCACCGATGGGATCGCCGCCTCGGAACTCTTTATCAAAGGCATGGAAGCCGCCGCCAATCCGGGGGGCGGTGGCGAAGGAAATTTCCTCAGTTTCTTGGGAACGATCGGCTCCGCCTTGATCCAGCTCTTATTCTAACCTCCCTAGTTTATTTAGCTCAATTTCAACTAGACCGATTATCATAGACAATGAAAGAAATTCGCTTTAGTGATCATGCTCGACTAAAAATGGAGATTTTAGCTAATCATGAAATAACTATTGATATAGACTTTGTGACGGAAACAATTCGATCTCCAGATAAGCTAGAAACTGAAGCAGAAAATAAACTAATTGCCCAAAAGTGTTTAGATGAAAATTTAGTTCTACGGGTTGTGTACCGAGAATTCAGCGCTTTTATTTTTATTATTACCCTTTATCCCGGCAGGAGGTCTCGATATGAAAAAGATTAGCTACAGTAAAGATGTTGATGTGTTGTTAATTGAGCTTTCTGATGAGCCAATTGCCTACGCTGAGGACGAAGAAAATGTGATTTTGCACTACTCTCAGGAAGCGAAGCTTGTGCTAGTAGAAATTATGGACTTTCGGCACTTTATGTCAAAAGAAACAGTTACTGCCTTGTTAGCTTCCTGAAATTTTATCTCCTTACTAATACCTTGATTTTAATCATTATATCAAAGCAGGCAACATCAACCCCAACCATAAATTTAATTACAGCAGTTTGCGTTCAAATAAGCGGTAGTGCAATCTCCCTACTTTCTCTTCAAAAGAGGGGAATTTCCCATTCAGTGATTAGCTTACCAGAACTAAATTTACTGTAAATATAATCATCTCCTTTACCTCCCCTTACCTCCTTTACCTCCCCTTACCTCCTTTACTTCCTTTACCTCCTTCTCCCCAAATCCATAGACATCCCGCACAAAATATAGAGGTCGCCCCTTGACTTCTTGATAGATTCTACCTAGGTATTCCCCAATTACTCCAAGGCTAACTAGCTGAATGCCGCCAAAAAAGAGGATGGCTACCATCAAAGAAGCGTAACCGGGGACATCAATGCCGAGGATCATGGTACGGAGGATGAGATAGCTGGCGTAGAAAAAGGCGGGTATGGCGATCGCTAAGCCTAGATAGCTCCAAATCTTCAGGGGCATAAAACTAAAGGACGTGAATCCCTCTAGGGCAAAATTCCAGAGCTTCCAATAGTTCCAACTGCTGCTGCCCCGATGCCGGGGGGGACGATCGAACACCACCGCCGTTTGTTTGTAGCCCACCCACGAAAACAACCCTTTCATAAACCGATTCCGCTCGGGGATTTGCCGTAGGGCTTCGACTACCCGCCGATCGAGTAATCGAAAATCTCCGGTATTGTGGGGAATCATCACCTCACTAATCAGGTTTAAGACTTGATAAAAGCCAAAAGCCGTGGAGCGTTTCAGCCAAGATTCCCCCGCCCTCGATCGTCTGGTGGCATAAACCACATCATAACCTTCCCGCCATTTGGGTAATAGTTCATGAATTAATTCCGGTGGATCCTGCAAGTCAGCATCAATAATAACCACCGCCGCTCCGTTGGTATAGTCCAAACCTGCACTCAGGGCGATTTCCTTACCAAAGTTCCGGGAAAGATTGACGATTTTAATGGCTGGGTATTGGTAGTGATAATCGAGGAGACGTTTCAGGGTGTCGTCCTTGCTGCCATCATTAATACAAATCACTTCGTAGGTTGTAGCAAGCTGAGCCAACACCGCCAAAAGGCGTTGAAACAAATAATCTAAATTATCCTGTTCGTTATAAACCGGAACAATCACAGAAAGTTCGATATCAGGCTCGATAATAGGTTCGATCGATGGCACAGGATCTCCAAATTACATTTCCCTAGGACTTACGCAAACCCCATAGATCTATTAAGGGCGCAAAGCCTTGCGCCCCTACCGATGGTGGTTAACGGCAGAATTCGTGTAAGTCATTTTCTCAAAACTACATGACTCCCGGTAACACCACCCCTACTTGGTTGTTAAAAATTTCCATATCTTTTTGGTCTTTTTCATCAAAACTTGCCTGGAAAAAGTCGGGGACATTGGGCCAGTCCGATGGATCGTAATCCTCATAGTTGCCAAGTTTCCGTTTATTCACAAGCTGCGTCACCCCCAGCAGTTCTCCATCTGCACTGAGGACGGGCATACAGAGGAGACTACAGGTACGGTAGTGGGATTCCTGGTCAATCTTCCGAGCCATGTGGGAACTGGGGTGCTTGTAGAGGTCAAAGGGAATATTCAGGGGCTGCCCAGTTTTGGCGACCATACCGACAAAGCCTTCGCCAATAGGAACCCGGGCTTCCATGAGGGAGCCGTCGGCTTGGGGAATCTGCGTCCAGAGAATGCCCCGGTGTTGGTCGATCAGCCACAGGGTACTGCGATCGGCGTTGGTGAGTTTTTTCGCTGCCTGCATGACTTTTTGCAGCATTTCCTGCTGGTTGCCACTGCTCTGACTGACGACGCTGATGGCTTGGTAGAGGGGGTCGATGGCTTGGCGCTGTTCCTCGATCGTCCGAATTTCTCGATGGAAGGACTGGAAGGCTTGGAGAATGGGCAGAAAAGCATTGGCTCTTTCCTTGAGGCGATCGGCATCTTCCTGAGAAAAACCTTCTGGCTCTACCTGATCTACCAAGGATGCATCCCGGAGCGGGTTGGGCTTGAGTCGATTCAAGAGCCGAATAATCCCTACCAAGGCTCCCTGTTGGCTAATCACGGGGAACAGCAGCAGACTATGAATGACGTAGCCCCCGGCTTGGTCAATGCCCGTTTGAATGAGGGGATCGTTAAAGTTGCGGGGTTTATTAGTTGCTTTGACAGTCTTAGAAACCATGATCGTCCCGGCAATCCCTTGGTTTGTGGGAATGCGGACTTCCGTCGGCGTATTGTCAGCACCGGGCAGCATTGACCATAGTTCCCGCTCGGCTTCACTGAGAATAAAAATATGGGCTTTATCAGCCCCGAATAGCTTCGTCATCGAGCTACTGAAAAAGCTCAACATATTGTGTAAGCTGCTGTAGAGAGCTTCGTCACCGTTGCGATCGAGGGCGGTGCTTAAAACCGCAAGGGATTTATGGATCGCTTCCCGTGGTTCAATCTGGGCAAGTTGCTTCAAGGTTTCGTGGGTTTTCACAAACTGGAGAATTACCCCCACCCGTTCGTTAAATACCTGCATGGATTGGCGATCGTTTTTATCAAAACTTGCCTTGAAATATTCCGGGACGTGGGGCCAGTCTTCCTTGGCGTACTCTGGATAATCCCCAATTTTGCGTTTATTAACTAGTTGCGTTACCCCCAGAAGTTCTCCTTCCGGGCTGAGGATCGGCATACAGAGGAGGCTACAGGTGCGGTACTTGGTTTGTTCATCGATCTTTTTGGCGTTCTCCGCTTCGGGATGATCGTAGAGGTCAAAGGGAATAATCATCGGTTCTCTGGTTTTTGCCACATGCCCCACAAAGCCGACCCCGATCTGCGCCCGGATTTCTCCCCGCCCCGGTAGCTCTGTCCACAGGTCGCCCCGGTCGTTATCTGCCAGCCAGAGGGTGCTGCGATCGGCGTTCATGAGCTTTTTGGCAGTGTTCATCACCCGTTGCAAAATTGCCTTGGTATCGAGATTGATCTGGTCTAGCGATCGAGTGGCTTCTGCCAGAGCCGCCGTCGCCCGGAGTTTCTTGGTTGCCTTATAGCAGGATTGCAAACTTTCCAAGACTCGGCGGATGGGGACGACGCATTTTGCCAAGCGTTCCAAATCTAGACGAGTAAATCCCCTCGGCTTAATCACTAGCTGCCCATCATCGGGGGAGGGCTGCATTTTATTCAAAAGTTGGATCACCGCCACCACTTCCTTCTCTTCATCAAGGATGGGGAAGGCGAGCATATTTTCCGTCCGGTAATTGTAGCGGCGATCGGTATCCTTCACCCGTTCTGAGCGCGGGTCTTCGTAGACATTATCGGGGATATTAATCACTTTTTTGGTCAGAGCCACCTGTCCGGCAATGCCTTCGCCAATGCGGACTTGAATGTCTAAAAATTCCCCGGCTTCGTTTTGGGCAACTAGAGACCACAGTTCGGTTTTGTCATCGTTAAGGAGAAAGATCGTGGTGCGATCGGCACTGAGGAGTTTGCCAATTTTGGCGGTGACATCCCTTAATACTTCATAGACCGACTGGGCAGAACTTTGATCTTCCGAGTCATTATCAGTCTGGGACA
>JAAUUE010000322.1 GCA_012031635.1 Coleofasciculaceae cyanobacterium SM2_1_6
GATTTTCCAACACTTTTTCCTCCGGCATGGTTTTTATTGATGTTTAGATAATTAAGAAGATTTTAAGGATGAGCTTTAGTTTCCTTGAGGGCTGCCAGGTAGTCGATCGCTGCCTCTAGTTTAGAAGGATAGTTGTAGGAAAAATCCTCAAACCAACGTCCCTCTTCAGTATTGGGGTGGAGTTTTTTCAGCCACACCTCTGCCTCTTGCTTTAGGGCTTGGCGTTTGCGCTCCTGTTTTTGCTGCTCCCGGAGTTGGGCTTCCCGGAGTTGCTGGGCTTGGTGCTCACGCTCTTGGTGTTCTCGGAGTTGAGCTTCCCGATGTTGGCGTTCCAGACGTTGCTGCTCCTCTTGGCGTTGTTGCTGCTGGCGAGCTGCCTCCTGCTGCTCCTGTTCGGCAAATTCTGCCTGAAGCTGGCTTAATAGATCATCCGTGGGTTTCCGGTTTGCAAAACTACTAGAACTAGAATAGGTAGAACTAGTCGGGTTGGGTGGTGGATCAGGGGTCTTGAGGTCTGCCTCCGTCACGAAATAGGGAGGCTTGGGGGGGTTGTTTTTTGGTCTGGCTCTAGTTCCGCCTTGACCTGAGCTAATAGATCGTCGATCGATTCCATAGGTTTAGGAGAGAGTTAATCTGTAATCGCATTCATCAAAACTTCACTGAGGGTCATATCTTCCATCTCATCAATGGTGATGGTATCCACCAAATCAAATTTGGCTCCGGCTCCTTGGAGTTCATCATCAAGCACCTTGAGAAACTTGGTGGCTTCTGCATCTCTCCCCACTTGGATAAAGGAAATGGCAAGCTCTTCATCCCGCTCCATTTTTCGGGAGGCTTCGATAATTACCTTCATCACCGCCTTGCGATCGTCCGGCTCCCCATCGGTGACCACTAAAATCGTCTCCCCATTAGACTTGGTATTTCCAGTACTTTTCCTGTGAAAATAGTTAGCCAAGGCATCTTGTAACACCGCCGCTAAATCTGTGCGTCCTGAGGGATCGTTTTCTTGGAAAATCTGCAATACCTTGTCTGCCGTCACATTGTCGTAGCGTTTGAACCTGCCGGAAAATACATAGACAGTCATGCCATCCGGGTCTAGTTCTTGGCATTTAGAAGCTAGGGCAAAAGCTGATTCCTGCATCACTACCCAGCGACTCTTATTGCCAATCTGATCCCGTGTGGACATACTGCCACTTTTATCAATAATCAGGGTATAGTCACGGTTGTCTAACATATTTTTTTAGGTTTTTGGTAATTATCTTGCCGCCAAAACAGCATCCCTTGGCTGTTCGACAATCTCCCGGAATCGATCGCCTTCGATGGTTTCTTCTTCAATTAATAATTCTACCAACTGGTCTACCACTTCTCGGTTTTCCCGGAGGATCCGTTTAGAATCTTCATGACATTTGCTGACAATCAGGTGGACTTCTCGATCGATCTGGGCGGCAATTTCTTCGGAATATTCGTTTTTGCTCCCCATCCAGTCTCCCCCCAAAAACACCTCACTAGATTGAGATTCCAAAGACAAGGGTCCCAGAGCCGACATCCCAAATTTAGTCACCATTTGCCGAGCGAGGAAGTCACTTTCTGGAGGTCACTGCTCGCCCCGGTGGTAACTTCCGAATCCCCAAAGACTTCCTCTTCTGCGGCTCTGCCCCCCAAGGTAGCGGTAATTCTTGCCAAAATTTGATTGCGGGTGACTAGTCCCTGGTCTTCATCGGGGGTGAACCAAGTTAGCCCCTTGGCTTGTCCTCTGGGGATCAGGGTGACTTTCTGCACGGGGTCGTGATCCTTCAGCACCGTGCCGACGATCGCATGACCAACTTCATGGTAGGCAATCAGCCGCTTATTCTTGCTGTCAATTAAGGGCGTGCCTTCCATCCCCGCCACCACTCGATCGATGGCATCGTTGACCTCCGCCATGGTCATGGCTTCCTTGCGGCGACGGGCGGTGAGAATAGCTGCTTCATTGAGGAGGTTAGCCAAATCTGCCCCCGTAAAACCGGGAGTCCGCCGGGCGATCGCCTCTAGGGAAATATCAGTCGCAAGTTTTTTGTTCCGGGCATGGACTTCGAGGATGCCCTTTCTGCCCTTGAGGTCTGGGTAATCCACGATCACTTGCCGATCGAATCTCCCCGGTCTTAACAAAGCTGTATCTAGCACATCCGGGCGGTTGGTTGCCGCAATCACAATAATGCCTGTATTGCCTTCAAAGCCATCCATTTCTGTGAGTAATTGATTGAGGGTCTGTTCTCGTTCATCGTTACCACCGCCGATCCCCGTTCCCCGTTGTCTGCCCACAGCGTCAATTTCATCAATGAAGATCAGGCAAGGAGCGTTATCTTTCGCCTTTCTGAACAAATCCCTGACCCGGGAAGCCCCCACCCCGACAAACATTTCCACAAACTCCGAACCCGAAATACTAAAAATGGTACTCCCGCTTCCCCGGCGATCGCCTTGGCAAGGAGAGTCTTCCCTGTCCCCGGTGGCCCCACCAGTAACACCCCCTTGGGAATCCTTGCCCCGATCGCTGTGAATTTCTCTGGTTGCTTCAGGAATGTCACCACTTCCCCCAGTTCTTCCTTGGCTTCTTCAATGCCCGCCACATCACTAAATAAAATCCCCGTTTTGACTTCCATCTGGAATCTCGCCCTAGACTTGCCAAAATTCATGGCATTGCCCGAACCCCCGCTCGATCGCTTGAGGAGAATCGTAATCGCAAACACAAATACCAAAATCCAGAAAATATTTAAGATCAACCCCAGGGCCGCAGCGTTACTAGGGGCGGGCTGGACATCAAATTCCACGTTATTATTGCGGAGTTTTTCGATCAACTCTGGGTTTTGATCCAGTAGGGCAATTTCTGGCACCGGATCACTAGCTTTTTTATCCTTGAGATAAATCCGTGCGATCTTATTGACTGGATCAATTTCTACCCGCCGTACCTGTCCTTCATCTATACTCTGCAACACTTTCCCATAGGTTAATTCTGGGGTTTTCGAGCCGCTATTCTGGCTGGTTTGAGCCATTGCCTCTAGGCTAGGAGTTGCCCACATCACTCCGGGGAGCAGCAAGAAACTAGCCAGCAAATGCCAGACTTTCCGAGCTTTAGCCCGGGGTTTTGCTGGTAAGGACAAGTTTTTTTGCAAACTTGATGGCTGGTTGGGTTGTTGATTATTTTGCTGAGAAATGGATGAGTTGGGGGAATTACTCTTCATGGGTTTTATTTTTGAACTTTACTTAGGTATTATAACAAAATGGCTTTGGTTTGCTTTGTGCCAATTTCAGAGCCAGCCCCGGAGTCGATAGATCAATATTCCTACATATTCTTTCAGCGCACGGGTGAGGTCTTGGAGCCGATCGCTGTCCGGTAAGATATTCAAAATCACCGCTTCCCAGCTACTTATGGGTTCCTGTAAGTCTTGGGCTGAGAACAGAAAATCTGTTGGGGCGGGGATCACATCCATCCCTAAGTGCCGGAAGATCAGGATCGATCGCTTCATGTGCATTGCCGAAGTCACCAACAAAACTTGCTTAATTTGTCGCTCTTGGAGAATCTTCTGGACATTGACGGCGTTTTCACGGGTATTCAGGGAGGTCGGGTCTTCAATAATGGCAGTCTTCGGGACTCCAAAAAGTTCCAGCAGGGTTGCCATATCTGTAGATTCTGCTTGATTCCCACCTCCTCGCCAATTAATCCTGCCACCACTGGCAATAATCAGAGGAGCCTTGCCCTCCCGATAGAGTTTCGCTCCATAGATGACTCGATCGCCCGCCTCGTTTACTTCCACAAAGGGACGGGGTGTTCCCGTTGCCCTCACCGCCCCCCCAAGGATAACGATCGCCTCCGCAGTAGGTAATTCGCTCTGGGGAATATGCTCCCACTCTAGGGATTTGATCACGAATTTATCAACCCAGCCGTTACTCGCCAGCAGCAAAATGAGCAGGGCAGCACCAATGGGGATGGCGACCCGTTGGGGATATTTCCAAGCGACCAGCAGCGCAATCAATAACAATAAACAAGCTAAACCAAGGGGATAGATAAATAGAGGTAAGAGCTTTGATAAAAATAGAAACATGGGGAACCATTAAGAACGCAGGGCGAAGAACTCTTCATAAATTTTATGCCCTACGGTATTAATTCGTCCTTGGAGAGTGTCGAGAAATTCGTGCAAACCAGCGTTAATGATTTCTTCGGTGGCGATGTAGTCTAGTTCGGTGCGGAGTCTGCCCAGCGATCGCTCGGCGACGTTGCGGTAAGTGCCGATGGGGGTGCCAGTAATTTCATGGAGAGAGGCTTGGGCTTCGAGGAGACAAAACAGGATAGAGCGAGGAAAATGGCGATCGAGGGTCAGAAATTCAATGACTCGATCGGGGGTAATCCGGTGTTGGGAGCATTTACGATACATTTCGTAGGCGCTGGCAGATTTGAGCAGAGCCATCCACTGGATCTCATCCATGGTGGTTCCCACATCTTTCACGGAAGGCAAGAGAATGTAATATTTCACATCTAAAATCCGGCTAGTTTTATCGGCTCTTTCTAGAAACCGCCCAATTTTGCCAAAGTGCCAGCCCTCGTTGTGGGTCATGGTGGCATCCATCAATCCGGCAAATAGATGTCCCGCTAGTTTAATCTCGGCAAAAAATTCCCGCAGTTCTGGCAAAGATTGCTGGGGATTGGCATCCCGCACCATCATGTACGCCCCGTTGACCTGTTCCCACATTTCCGAGGAGATAATCTCCCGGATCGATCGAGCGTTTTCCCGTGCGGAGTGCAGACAGGAAAGAATGGAGTTGGCATAACTAGCATCAAAGCTCAAGAACTGGATCACATTTTCGGCAGTGTCCCGACCATAGCGCTCTTGGAATAGGGGTAAGTCTCCGGTAGTCATGATCAAAGGTTCCCACTGTTGGGTCATCCCGGTGGGGGAATCTAGAATCAAGTTAAAGTTCACATCCAGAAAGCGGGCAATGTTTTCAGCCCTTTCGACATAACGGTTGAGCCAGTAGATGGAATCGGCGACACGACTGAGCATAGGGGGAAGGAGGTAAAGGAGGTAAAGAAGTAAAGGAGGGGAAGGAGGTAAAGGAGGTAAAGAAGTAAAAAAGTAAAAAGTAAAAAGTAAAAAGTAAAAAAGTAAAAAGTAAAAAGGAAGGAGTTAGGGAATATGGGGTGGG
>JAAUUE010000323.1 GCA_012031635.1 Coleofasciculaceae cyanobacterium SM2_1_6
ACCCCAGTATGGACAGTGGGAAGCCTTTACTTTATCTGAGCAGAACCGCCTCCAAGTCTTGGTTCCCCCCAAAATTTGGTAATGGTCATGTGGTACTAAGCGAACAGGCGATTTTTCATTACAAACAATCCAGTTACTACAACCGGGCCGGACAGTTTACCCTGATCTGGAATGATCCCCAGTTAAACATTTGGTGGCCGATCGAGCGCCCGATCGTGTCCCGGAGAGATGCGGGGGTGGAATAGCCAATGACAAACCTCGCCCATACTCTCCAACAGCGCCGAGAAAAGTTAGCTCGACTCATAGATTTTCCAGTGATTCTCTGGTCTGGGGGAGCTAGTCCCCCGGAATTTTCCCGCCAATCGCTATCCCTTCCGAGCTAGTAGCCATTTTCTTTACTTTGCGGGCTTGCAACTAGAAAATGCAGCGATCCGTCTCCACCAAGGCAATCTGGAACTTTTTTATTAATCCTCCCACCGAAGGCTGTAATCTCTGGCATGGTGAAACTCCTCAACCACGGGAAATTGCCGAGACGATCGGCGCAGATGCGGTTCATACCATGAATGAATTGAGCCTCCACTCCTCTGAGGCAGCAACGATTCCGGTACAGGATGCCAAAACTTACCAAAAGCAAATGCTAGTCCTCGATCGAGCCTTAAACCCTGCCCATCAACCTATGGGTATTGATCTAGAGCTGACTAAAAGCAATTATTACCCCTCCGTCTCTGCCATGATCCCGCCGCCCTCATGGAACTCCGCCAAGCCGCCCAAGCTACCATCAAGGCTCACCAAGCTCGGTCGAGGGCGATCGCCGCCGCCAAAACTGAAGCAGAAGTCCGGGCTGCCATGGAAGCAATGCTAATTAGTGAGCAAATGACCTGTGCCTACACGAGTATTGTCACCGTCCACGGCGAAGTCCTCCATAACGATCACTACCACCATCCTCTGGAACCGGGAGATTTACTCCTCATTGACGTGGGAGCCGAAACTGCAACGGGCTGGGCTGGGGATGTCACGAGAACTTGGGCAGTATCGGGCAATTTTTCGCCGACCCAACAGGCGATCTATGATGTAGTTCTTGCTGCCCATGATGCCTGCATTGAGGCGATCGCTCCCGGTGTAGAGTACCAGTCGATTCATCTTTTGGCAGCGCAAATTGTTGCCCAAGGTTTGGTAGATTTAGAGATTCTCCGGGGCAACCCAGAGGATTTAGTTGCTCAAGATGCCCACGCTTTATTCTTTCCCCACGGCATTGGGCATTTACTGGGCTTAGATGTCCATGATATGGAAGATTTAGGAGATTTAGCAGGTTACGCCCCCGGCAGAAAGAGGAGCGATCGCTTTGGGCTAAAATTTCTTCGTCTCCATCGTCCCCTAGAAACAAACATGGTGGTCACGATCGAACCCGGTTTCTACCAAGTCCCCGCCCTGCTCAATCATCCCCCTACTAGGGAGAAATATCACCACCTCGTGAACTGGGATCGCCTCCAACAATTTGCCGATGTGCGGGGGATCAGAATTGAAGATGATGTGTTAGTTACTGCCACCGGAAAGGAAGTTCTCACCGCCGAACTAGAGACTAGGTAATTCAATGCTATGGCGATCGAAAGTTTCTACTCCAAATTCTTCTCACATTCTTGAAAAATATAGGACAGACCTCCTAATAGGGCTGGTGGATCGCCTAGGGAATAAATTTTAGATTCAAATACCTGTCCTCTAGGATTAAGTTTATAAAATATCCAACTTTGAGCATTTGTAATAATTCCCATGGCATTAATTTCCTTGCCAATTTGTAGATTATTCCACTGACAAGCCTGCATTTCTACAAGGCATTGGGCAAGTCCCTGCTCAAAATCATCTTTCTTAGCTTCAACAACGCAGACGAAAGGAGCCTCTAAATAATCCTTTTTCTTGGCAATTAAATAATCAGCATTGCCAATTAAGATATCACTTTCTAGTCTTGCCCCCTTCCAAATCTTGAGTTGATCGATGTTTTCCATGGCTTCTTCACAAAAAGCATCAATTAGTAACTTCTTAGACTCTTCATAGCCTCGTAGATCAAAATGTCTTTGGAGGCGTTCTAGTCTTATCTCGAAGAAAGCACTGGGGGGGACATTCTGGCTGACAAATTCCCACGGTAGCAAAGTAATAATCCCTAACTGCTTATAGGCTTCTGCCAAACTAAAGCTAGAGAAGTTTTTCTTTTTAGACTTTGGAATTTTGACAGCCTTCATTTATGTTTTCCAATTATTAATTTAACTATTAATCTAGGTATTATTGATAGCTACAAATTTAATTGCAAATCCACTTATTAAGCTTAACTATTAAATTTATTTCTAATAACCTCAATCCGATCGCGGTTTACCCCTAGGTCTGATTTGCCCAATCTGGAAGCCGATCGCACATGAATTACTTTTGCCCCATCATCAAAATAAAACTCCACATCATCCACAAATCCCATCAAAGGAGTGGCAAATTCTGCGTATAAATAATCTTCAGTTTCGGTAATAATCTTGGTTCTAGGCAAACTATTAATTACTTCTTTGAGTTTAGCGATTGCTTCTGGTTTAGAAGCAGTATAGGTTAAGGGATCGATCTTATGGAGTTCGTTTTGTTCTTGACTATTCACACAATTAGGAGAATCGGGGCAAGCAGCTAATTTACCAGCATTGACACCCAGATTAGTTGGTCTTTTACCTGCAAACATAGTTCCTCCAGAAATAATTATTGAGCCTTGTAATAGGGCGATTGCTATTAAAAATAAAGCAACTATAATTAATAGCGATCGGCTATACCAAGTAGTGTACCAGTTAGTAGATTTGGCAGGGATTTGATCTGCACTAATTTTCAAATCGTTAGTCATATATTAACCATATTTTTTAAAGCTCTTCATCATTTTCTGTAAATAAAGATATTAAATCACGATATCCATTGACCACTCGAACAATCTCCACGGAACTTACAGTAAATCGATAGAAAATGATATAACCGCTTAAGGGAATACCACGTAATGAAGATTATATTTCCTCATATTTTCTACCAATATTAGGGAAAGAAACTAGGTTTTGACATTTCCTATTAAATTCCTCAATGAATTTTTCTCCTGCATCAATACTGCGACTAGAAAAGTAATTAAAAATCTCATCTAAATCTCGGCTGGCTAAAGGTGAGATAATATAATTTCTCATATTTTAGTCTCACGGACAGAATGAAGTCTTTCTCTTAATCTTGCTATTACAGTTTCACCATTAATTCCTTGACCTTGATCTAATTCTGTCAGACCAGCTTTTACTTTTTGACGAGTATCTTGAAGCCATTGCTCATAGCTTTTATCCCTTTCTTCAAGTAAACGAAATGCTTCATAAATTACTTCATCAACAGAAGCGTATTTACCACTCTCAAGTTTCTTTTGGATAAACTGTTCTTGTTCTGTCCTTAAAAGAATACTCATAGTTGTCCTCCTAAATTTAACTATAAAAAACTAAGGCTCTCAAATGGTCTTATAAAGCTCCGGCGGCGGTTTGATCGAAAATACTACCCGATAGATGACTAGTAATATTTACTGATTGTAGTACACAAATTCCTTCCTGACCACGGGGATAGTCAATAATACTTACGGCTCCGTTGCCTTGTTTGATTTTCCAGAAATCGGCTGGGGTCAAGCCCATCAAATGGCAAAGAATCACTTTATTAACAGCATCGTGGGCAACCACTAAACCCGTGGTCAGGCGATCGTCCCGAATTTCTACCTGAGCCACAATTTTGTTCCATGCGGCTATGGCTCGTGACCACACATCCTGAAGGTTTTCGCCCTCCGGCATCTGCACTAACTCTGGGTGCGATCGCCAAGTTTCCAATTCTGCGGCATAATCATCAGCAATTTCTGCTTCTAACTTACCTTCCCATAAACCATGGTTAATTTCCTTCAATTGTGGCTCTAGCTGGAGGTTGACTTGGGGGTGTTTATGGAGGATGATCTCGGCAGTTTCCTTGGGGCGGAGCATCGAACTAGTGATGGCAAAATCGATGGGGACATTTTCTAGCAAGCTGGTTGCCCGTTGGGATTGTAATCGTCCGTTATCGTTGAGCGGCACATCGATCTGTCCTTGAAATCTGGTTTCTCGATTCCAGTCGGTTTCCCCGTGACGTACTAGCAATAATCGTAAACCTCGTTGTCCTTCCCGTGGCGTGGGAGCCACTTCCCCCAAATGAACAGTTTGATTCAAGGATTCCAGTTGCACTGCCCCGCCCCAGCCAGTGGTAAAATTGAGGACATTAACAGCACAGTTAGATTGCTGAATATGTTGATAGCGAGCCGGATTCATGCCCAAGGCACTGGTTAATAAAGCTCGATTAATGCCATTGTGAGCCACCACCAAAATAGTTTCTCCTTGATGCTTCGCCAGCACTTCCTGCCAAAACTCGATCGCCTGCTTCCCCAGAGCTAATACTGGAAAATGCTCTACAGTCTGCCCATCCTTGGTGACGGTCATGGAAAATTTATCAGGCTGAGCTTTCCATTTTGCATATTCTTCGGGATATTTTTGCTTCACCTCTGCTTTTTGCAATCCTTCCCACAGGGGCAAATCAATTTCCATTAAGAGTTCAGAAATATTCAAGGGCAGAGTTTTTTCTAACTTAGATTGGATAATTTCGGCGGTTAACTTTGCCCGTTGGAGGGGACTGCAATAGATGGCAGCGAAGTTTGCCTTGCTAATGGTCTGCCCCAGAATATTTGCCTGCTCAAGCCCCTGATCCGTGAGGGTCGATTCATCACAACGCCCTTGGATGCGCTGTTGGCTGTTGTAGGTACTTAAACCATGACGGACAATTACCACACGAGTATTTATTTTAGTAACCATTATTAATTATAATTTTTGATTTATATTTTGAGCTTTTACTTTGAAGTTTCACTAAGTTTGCAATCCTAACTCAGCTACCATCAGCATAAATAATATCAGCAAAATTACTCAAGATACGTGCTGGATCAAAACATCCCCAACTGAACAATAGACCTCTTGCGTGAATAAGGAAAAAGCCCCTCATCCCCCAGCCCCTTCTCCCTAGGAGAAGGGGAGTAAGAGGAAAGTCCCTCTCCCTAGGGAGAGGGATTTAGGGTGACATGATTCACGCAAGAGGTCTAATTATTGCGTTGATAGCGACAA
>JAAUUE010000324.1 GCA_012031635.1 Coleofasciculaceae cyanobacterium SM2_1_6
TTTGCTGACTTATTTATATTAGAAAAACTCCAGACCTCCACCCCCAGTCGGATAGTGATGGTGTCCTCAGATTTAGCTCTTAAACCAACTGCCATCAACTGGGATTTATTTACTAAAACCACACGACTAAATTTTCTAGAAGCCTATAATCAATCTAAATTTTGTTTACTTATTTTAACTAATTATTTAGCTCAATACCTACAGCAAGCTAAATCTATTAACCAAGATAATCAGGTTCAAGCTACTCAAATTCAAGCCAATCAAGCTAATCAAGCTAATCAAGTTACTGTTAATGCTGTCCATCCGGGGTTTGTGCGATCGAATATTACGATCGGGCATCGTTTGAGCCGATATCTCGGATTAGGAATTAGTCCAGAACAAGGAGCTTACAGTAGTTTGTTGTGTGCAACTTCTCCGAGTTTTGCTTCAGTTACTGGTAAATTTATTGACCCCAAAGGCAAGGAAATTATTCTCCCTGATTTTATCAAGAATCAGGACTTAGGACAAGAATTATGGGAGAGGAGCTTGGCTTGGACTGGGGGGAATCAAAGTCTGGAAAGTATAGAAAAACAACAAATTATTTATGATGGCACTGATGGTATTTGGGGACCTTATAATTTGAAATTCACCCCTGAAGCTATGGCAGAAATTTCTCACCATGTTTTCCAAAAAGTTCTGCCCTATCCTCCCCAAAAAACTCTCCTTCTACAGGCTTTGAAATCATTAATTCGGCTTCAATTTGGTTCAATAATGCTGCTAATTATTCAGTGCTACAAACGCCAATTTTATATGGAAAGGCATTTGGATTCTGAGGCGATTTGGAAAATTTGTACCGATGCGGGTTTGTTGCAGGCAGCCAAGGATTATTTGGGGGATGATCTGCAATTGTGGCGATCGGAACTCTGGGTAAACTATCCTTCTGGGCAGTTAATTCCTTTTTGGCACCGAGATATCTATCCCCATCTCCTCCAAGGATCAGGGAAGACTATTAATATTTACATTGCTTTAACTGAAGTCCGAGCCACGAATGGCTTTGAATACATTCCGATCGATCAAGTTGATAATTGTCAGATTAAAATTACCGATCCCTTCAGTGGCAATCATTTTTTTCAAGTTCCGCAAACTATAGAAAAAACGGCAATACCCGTAGTTCTTCAAGCTGGAGAATTTGTGTTATTCAATGATCAACTGGTGCATCGCTCTGTCTACAATCACAGTGGTAAAGTCCGCCTATCTTTGACCCTACGAGTAGCTACTTCAATGATGAAATTCCTCCCCGGTTATACCTCCAATTATCAAAACCAAAGCGCTTACCAGTTTAGTCTTCACCTAACTTTTGATTTAACTTTAGCCTAACTTTTAGTCTGGCTTTTAGTCTGGCTTTTAGTCTGGCTTTTAGTCTGGCTTTAGTACTGCTTCTGGGGTAATTAACATGGCATCCCCAAAGGAATAAAAACGGTATTCTTGCTCGATCGCCTCTTGATAGAGTTCTAAAAGTCTCGATCGACCAATCAGAGCAGCCACCAGCAATAATAAGCTCGATCGGGGGAGATGAAAATTAGTAATCATGCCATCCACTACCTGCAACCTATAGCCCGGATAAATGAATAGGTCAGTTTTTCCCATGAAGGGTTGTAACTCTCCCATGGCTGCTGCTCCTTCCAAGGCTCGAACAGAAGTAGTCCCCACTGCAATTATTCGGCCCCCGTTCTGCCTAGTTTTCTGAATCTTTGCCACCACTTCTGAAGAAATTTCAAACCATTCTCCGTGCATCTTGTGGGTCGTAATATCTTCAACTTCAAGGGGGCGAAATGTCCCTACGCCGACGTGGAGGGTGACAAAGGTAGTATCGAGCCCCTTGGCTTTGAGAGTCGTCAGTAGCTCTTCAGTAAAATGGAGTCCGGCGGTGGGGGCGGCAGCAGAACCTAGCTGCTGGGCGTAAACAGTCTGGTACTGCTCTGGTATCGCCTCCGAATCATGAATGTAGGGCGGCAGGGGGACATGACCAAATTCTTGGAGGAGATCAGCGAAATTTTGTTGGGGAGAAGTCTTAAACTCTAGCCAGCGACCTCCCGTAGTTTCATCTCGCTCGATCACTGTTGCTCGAAAGGGTGAATCTTCTAGATATTCTGTTGGGCTGTGGCTAAATAAAATCTGTGAACCCAATTTTAGGCGCTTCCCCGGCTTGACTAGAGCTAACCAGTAGTTGGGCTTTTTTTCTTCTAGTAACAATACTTCTACGGGCGCACCAGTGGTTTTGTGTCCATAGAGGCGGGCGGGTAAAACTTTGGTGTTGTTCAGGACGAGGAGATCACCGGATTTTAGGCATTCTGGCAAGTCTCGAAATATACGATGTTCATGGCGATCGCCACCTTTTACCACCAATAACTTGGATCTATCCCTTGGGGTGACAGGAGTTTGGGCAATACGTTCCAGAGGCAGGGCATAGCTGTAGCTAGATAGTAAGTAATCTGAGTTAGCAGTCATGGTCATCATATGTCAGTTTTAGTCCCTAGCAGTATAGTGTATTTTATTTCCCAATGGATACCATAGAGCACACTACACGCTAGATAATTACTATTACTGAACTACTGAACAGATTTTTAATTACTGTTTTTAGCCAATCGTAGAGACTAGTGCCACCGACAGCGATCGCATAGAGAATGGAAATACTCAAAATTGCCCCACAAACACAGAGGACTAGACCACCGAGACTGATTGCGCCATCATCTTCCAAAAGTCCGAACCCAGTAACAAAAATGCCCATAGCGGGTAAGGTGTTGGTTCCGGGAATCGGAATCATCATGGAAATAGCCATGAGGGCGATCGCTAAACCAATTAGTATTTGTCCGCCTCGATTGGTACATACATAACTAAGACGGGGTTTGGATAGGTTCTCAATTTTTTGCATCCAAGGTCCTCCAGCTTTGACTACGCCCTGGACTCGATCGAGGGGAATAGATTTATTCATCACCCGTGCAGGCAACCAAGGTGTTTTGGCTCCGACCATCAATTGTACTGCCAACAAAACAGCACAATTCCAAAGGGAACAGAGTAGCCGGGGGCGGGGACTGGAAGGGCGGAGGGCAGAGATAATAAGACAAATAGAAAACCAAAGGTGCGCTCTCCGGCGAGTTCGAGTATCTCAGCGAGGGTAACTTCCTCAGAAGCGGGTTCTTCAATGAAAAAACGATGGAGGTCTTGAGAAAGTCTAGCCATATTTTAGAGGGTATCAAATTAATTAATAGTTATATAGCGATCCTAAATGATTTCACCTGCCGAAGGCGGGTGAAATCACCTACCAGAAGCAATCTAAACCAGTCAGGCGCATATTCTATTTTTCCTTGCAATTTTCCATTAGCTTGCCGGGGAATTTTTGCCCATTCTAAGACTACAATATCAAGAACGATCGACTCTCCCCCAAAAGTACACCTTAACTCTGGAAAAGCATAGGCTAATTTCTGCGATTTAGCTATCTAATTGATTTTTGATGCTAATTCAATCTGTAATACACTATGTTCAATCTGGGGCATGGGTTTTTGATGAATTTTCCCCTTAATAAATTCACTAGCTGGCTTTGTTTCTGGTAGCTGCAAAAACTCTTCTAAAGTCATATCTGCAACTGGTGTTGATTGATAGGATTGGGTATCAGGCTGCGAAATAGTAGAAACCATTAGTTAATCTCCTGAGGTTGATTTCTTGGGAAATCTTATTACAATGTGAAATATTATTGGTAGAGGTGCAAGGCTTTGTGCCATGAAAGTCTACTCTAAAAATGGGTTTTGATATATTCTACTGCTTCCCTAGTTTTAAGGTTGAGAGCGGAGTTAGTGCCACGAATAAAAAAGCATTCTTCAGTTGTCCCACTTTTATTGGTGATATTGACATACATGGGTTGGGAGGCGGGTTTAATGTTGATGCGGCACACTTCTAAGTTATTGATTTTTTCAACTTTGATATCAAATAGATTTGCGTGTTCTTTACCAAATTCTTTCAGTAATAAATCATTACTAAGAAACAATAAAAGCCCATCGCTATCTTTCTTTTTCAGGGTTTGATAGTCTGCTGCCAATCCCAAAATGTTGCCATCATCTTCTACGCCAATTAACAATGTGCCGCCGTTGGTATTGAGGAAGGCTGCAACACTCTTAAGAATTACCTGTTCCATGGTTTTGTCGGCTTTGTTTTCTCGCAGGTTCCAACGGGCTGTAGATTTAAATTCAACGAGGTTGTTTTCACCTTGTTTGATCAGGGTTGCTATCTCGGAGGTTGTTACGGGTTTACCAAGGTTTTGGTAGGCTTGGAGAGCGGCGGTTTTGGTTTCTTCGGGGACTAGGGGAAAGGTGGAGAGGATATGGCTAAATTCTATTTCACTCAAGCCGTACAAGTGGGCAACAATGCCATCAAGTTCTGCCCGAATTGCTGCCCGTTCTTCGGGGTCAGTAGTACCGTAAAAACCCTCACCCCCAGCCCCTCTCCCAGAGCGGTAGAGGGGAGCAAGATTTTCATGTCCCTCTTGTTCCTCTTTGCCCTTTATAGAATCATGTCCCCCTTCGCCCCTCGTGGGAGAAGGGGTTAGGGGATGACGGGGATTCATAGGATTAAGAATTGCTTGACGTATTTCTTCTAAAACTGAAGACAAATTATTTTCTACACGATCGCTCGAAACCCGAATAAATCTCAACCCTAGGGACTCTAATAGTTCTTGGCGTTGACGATCGAGTTCTTGCTGTGATTCATGGATACCACCATCTACCTCTACGATCAGCCGCTCTGCCGCACAAAAGAAATCAACAACAAAAATACCAATCGGTTGTTGTCTTCTGAATTTATGGTTATCCAGTTTACGACCTCTTAGCTCTTGCCACAAAATTTTCTCGCTAGGAGTAGGTTGTTTGCGAAATTGACGAGCAATCTCCACCATTTTTCTGTGAAGTTCTGGCGTAATCTCCCATGCTTGGGTTTCAAGACCCTCCACTTGGGAGAGGGGAGAAAGATTTTCTTGTCCCCCTTCGCCCCTTGTGGGAGAAGGGGTTAGGGATGAGGATTCCTTGGCATAAGCCCCACCTCCTGCGCTAGTTCATCAACTCTGGAGTGGTACAATTAGCTTTGCTGCTCTAGTGACGATTTCATCAAAGTATTGATCTCCTTGTTGAAGTCG
>JAAUUE010000325.1 GCA_012031635.1 Coleofasciculaceae cyanobacterium SM2_1_6
GGCTTAAGCCCCTTGTTCTATATAAGCCTACTGTTCTACTCAAGATACAACTAAAAAATTAATTTTGTTCTAACTTGGTTTGGTGTAGAAAATAAACTCTAGCTCGATCGACCAATTTTCTCCCTGACGATTAATTACCACTTTCTGGATAAATTCTCGCAATAAAAACGGCGCTCAGTTTCCGAAAGATCTAGCCAAAATTGGGGCAGGGTGACATTTTGGGCGATCGCTACCAAATTCCCCGGTGGGAGTTGAGCCAGTTGAAGCTCTAACTGAGAAATTTCAGCCCGCAGTTTGTAAGCCCGGAGATTAGAGGTTTCTTGGTCTAAAATTCCTTGGGTAACTAATGCGGGTAATTGTGCCAAGATTTCTTGATTGCGGCAAATTTGTCCGGTGAGCTGTTCCTTAAGTGCTTCTAAATTCGGTAAACTCACTCCCGCTACTGCTTGAGGCAAATCTTCGGCAATTTTTGCCACCGTCGATCGAAACACAGCATCGTAGGCGATCGCCCCACATTTTACTTCGGCTCCGCTCAGTAACCGTTTTTCTTCGACTCTGTTCATGACTGCGGCGGTACTTGTTCCTTCGACTCCGCCCAGTCCCCCCTTTTTCCCAGCCCTGCCACAACTCCGGGGACGTAGATAGAGATATTCTCCTTTTTGACGGGGTTTGCTGACTCTGGTAATGGTCATGGTCGATCGACACTCACCACAGATGACTAACCCGGCAAGGGAACGGGGCGCACTGGCGGTGCGGGGGGGCAGGCGACTATTCCGGCGCAGGAGGCGATCGATCTGGGCGGCTTCTTCTGGGTTAATCAAGGGTGCGTGGGTATTGGTGATCACTTCTCCTGTGTTGTAAGCCAAATGTCCCCGATAGACTGGATTATTTAACCAACGCTGCCCCGTAGTTGCCGAGATTTTCTTGCCATATTTTTTCAGAATCTGGTGCACGGCTCCCCGCAGGGAACCATAGAGGAGGAAATATTCAAAAAAATCTTTGATCACTGGGGCGGTACTGCGATCGATCAAGTAGCGATCCTGTCCCCGGCGATAACCGTAGGGAGCCTTGCCCGGTGGGGGCAGGGCTTGGAGCCGATTCTGGGCATGCCCTTGTTTGAGACGGCGACTTTGTTGGCTGGTTTGAATTTCTTGGAGGAGATGCAGTAAATCTGTAGATTGTTGATTTGTAGGATTAGTGAGATTGCTAGAGATGGGAGAGGATGGAGAAGTTGCAGAAGATAGAGCCGAAGAAGATTGATAGGTCTGTTCAATGGCAACTACTTGAACTCCTTGGTCCGTCAGCAATTTGAGGCGATCGCCAATCTCCTGTAAGCTGTTCCCCAACTCTGACCAGTGCCGCAACAAGAGATAGGTAATCTTTCCCTGAGAATCTTGAGCTTGGCAATCTTGAAGAAGCTGCTCTAGCTGCTGACGACTGCCTAAATCTTGATAGACTCGATCTACCTCCCAACCCCAAATCCCCGGCTCCGGAGCAGGTTCCAACAGGGGATTACTATACAGGTAGGCAGCAATCTGACTCATAGGTCTGGCTCACGGGTAATTATCTTCAGAAAAATTGTGTTGGCGTTAGCTTCCCATGGGGGAAGCGACGATGCTAGTTAAATTAGCATTAAAATAAGCAAAATTTTGGGGGTAATAATGGTAAGGTGACATTGCTGATTAACGGCTAAGCATCTTGAAACCCCTCGTCCTATCGACATATGCGGCAGCAAGGATAGTTTGGATGGTTTAGGGATAGACTGCTATTTTATCCCTTGGGTAATCTCCATAACAGTTTCAACTGCTGTAGCGATCCTAAATCATTTTCTAAATTAGATTGCTTCTGTTAGGTGATTTCACCCGCCGCAGGCGGGTGAAATCATTTAGGACTGCTATGGAGGTAGGTTTAGAAATCAACTAACCACGTTCTTGCATGAGATTACTATTCTAAAACTTGCTATGACTGTCACTTCTCCCACCACCCCAACTGCTCCCCCCATCGCTGCCCCCCATCCCCTCGATCCCCTCAGCGCTGCCGAGATTGACCTTGCAACCTCGATCGCCCGCCGCCGTCTTCAACTTCCTCCCCGCTATCGGTTTCCCGTTGTTGCCCTGAAGGAACCCAGTAAAGTTGTGGTGGCTGCCTATGAAAGCGGTGCAGAAATTATGCGGGAAGTGGAACTGACCATGCTGGATAATGCCACGGGGCAAACCGCCGAGGCGACAGTATGCCTGAACAATGAAACCCTCTATGATCATCGAGAAATCCCCCATGTCCAACCCCGTTTGACTGCCGATGAGGTGATGGAGTGTGAGGCGGCGGTGAAGGCTAGCCCAGAATTTCAGGAAGCTCTAAAGAAACGGGGGATTACAAACTTAGACTTAGTAATGATTGATCCTTGGGCGATCGGTCACTATGGTTTTCCAGAAGAAGAGGGTTTGCGGCTATCGAAAGGCTTATGCTGGTTGCGATCGAGTCCCCGTGACAATGCCTATGCTCACCCGATCGACGGGCTGATTCCCGTGGTGGACTTGAACACAATGACAGTCTTGAGAGTTGAAGATTTAGGGATTGTCCCCGTCCCCCCAGAGGATGGCAACTATGCTGCGGAATTTATACCAGAACTACGCCGGGATCTTAAACCCCTAGAAATCAAACAACCAGAGGGTGTGAGTTTTACGGTGCAGGGCTACCAAGTCAGCTGGCAAAATTGGCAGATGCGGATCGGCTGGACTCCTAGAGAAGGAGTAGTTTTACATACCATTGGTTACGAAGATCAAGGTAAATTGCGCCCCATTATTTACCGGGCTTCCCTAGCGGAAATGGTGGTTCCCTACGGCGATCCCCGGCAGCAGCACTTCCGCAAAAATGCCTTTGATGTGGGAGAACACGGGGTGGGTTCTTTGGCAAATTCCCTGACCCTCGGCTGTGATTGCTTGGGGGAAATTTATTACTTTGATATGGCGATTCCCAATAGCTACGGGGAAGCAGAGGTGATCAAAAATGCGGTGTGTATGCACGAAGAAGATTATGGCATTCTCTGGCAATACCAAAACCCCGAAACGGGCAAGCGGGAAACAAGGCGATCGAGGCGCTTAGTGATCTCCTTTGTTGCCACGGTGGATAATTACGAATACGGTTTTTTTTGGTATTTCTATCAAGACGGCAGCATCCAGTACGAAGTAAAACTCACGGGAATTCTCCTTTGTGGAGCCTTGGCAGCTACTCCCGATTACGGAACTTTAGTCGCTCCCGAATTGAATGCGATTAATCATCAGCACTTTTTTTGTATGCGCCTCGATATGCAGATTGATGGCGATCGCAACTCCATCTACGAAGTCAACACCCAAGCCTCAGCTACACAGGCAGAATTACAGGCAACTTTACTCAAAACCGAACAGGAAGCCCAACGATTAATTGATCCCCTTGTCGGCAGATCTTGGCAGGTTGTCAATCCCCATGTTTTGAATAGTTGGGGACAGCCCGTGGGCTACAAACTCGTGACGGGGGAAAATATTCTGCCCTTTGCTCAAGATGATGCGAGTATTATCGATCGAGCCAAATTCATGACCAAACACCTCTGGGTGACACCCTACGACCAAAAGGAACGGTATGCCGCCGGAGAATATCCCAACCAACATCCGGGCGGTGAGGGCTTACCCCAATGGACGCAGACAAACCGCAGGATTGAAGACACAAATATTGTTGTCTGGTACAACTTTGGACACCACCATATCCCCCGCCCCGAAGATTGGTCAGTTATGCCCGCCGCTTATATAGGCTTTAAGCTCTTACCTGTAGGCTTCTTTGACCAAAATCCAGCCCTCGATCTTCCGGCTCCTTAACCTAAAAAAATAACCGGGAAATACAAAAACTCCGTCAGCAGTTCAGACCTAGACGGAGTTACTTAAATTTATAGCTTCAGATTAAATTCTGGCTGGAACTCTAGGTTGAATTCTGGCTGGAACTTTTCCTTGAACTAACTTGAATTTAGTAGAGTTCTTCTTCTTGATGAGTAACGATCGTAACATCAGACTTAGGATAAGCGACGCAGGTAAGGACAAAGCCTTTTTCGATTTGGTCATCATCCAAGAAAGATTGGTCAGATTGGTCAACGGTTCCGGAGGTGATTTTGCCAGCACAGGTAGAGCAAGCTCCAGCCCGACAAGAGTAGGGAAGATCAATGCCTTGCTCTTCAGCCGCATCTAGAATGTATTCATCATCGGGAACTTCGATAGTAGTATTTAAGCCTTCAGTCTCGTTGATTAATGTAACTTTGTAACTTGCCATGAGTAGTGTCCTCTGTAATTTATGCAAACGACTGTTTTAAATATTTTCCTGCAAAAGGCTATGCTCTCTAATTCTTGGCTAGACTAAGGAATTAAAGTCATTCCCTCTGCTTCATTTCTGATACTAAGGTAAAAGGATTGACAATCCTAGCAGGATTAGGAATGAAATTTTTAATCTGAGATTAGATTAGTTCTACTTATGACTCCTAGGAACAAGTCCCGATTTAACGGTGATGATCCCCAATGGATTACCCCGATAATTATTGATGATGTTAGAAAATAGCCCGGGGAATTTTGGGAGTAAAGACGCTGATGATTAGAGATATCTGTCTCTAGAAATTTGTGGTGATTTCCCCACCCAGTTCATCAGTAGGGAAACGAAAAAAATTTGCTCAAAACCTAAACTCAGCATAAACACTGCCTCGATCGGGTAAAATATAAACATTAGCTGAGATACTTTCAACACCTCAAGTAAAAAACTCAAGTAAAAAATGAAAATCACTCTAACCTTGCCTCGCTTGGTAGGAATCTTCCTATCTACTCTCCTTGTAATTACCTCTAGTTTTATATTTTCTGTGGCTCCGGCGTTGGCAGAAACCTACACAGTGAAGATGGGCGCTGATAATGGGCAACTCCAGTTTGTGCCTGCTACCCTGACTGTAAAACCCGGCGACACTGTGAAATGGGAAATGAACAAGGTTGGTCCCCACAATGCCGTTTTTGATACCAGTGCTGTTCCCGGTGGCGATGCCGCCTTAGCGACTAAAATATCGAAATCCAAGTTGATGTTCACTGCTGGCGAATCTTACGAATCCACAATTCCTAGTGATGCTCCTGCGGGAACCTACACCTATTACTGTC
>JAAUUE010000326.1 GCA_012031635.1 Coleofasciculaceae cyanobacterium SM2_1_6
TTTCCTCTTACTCCCTTCTCCTAGGGAGAAGGGGCTGGGGGATGAGGGGCTTTTTCCTTATTCACGCAAGAGGTCTATTGATAGTGGAAATTGTCCCTGCGACTTCGCTCAGGGAACGTCTCTAGGCTTAAGCTCTGAGCTTTTGTTTAAGCCAAACTCACGTTAAATATTTCAATTGTCAGATCAGGAAAGGGCAAATTTGCGATAATCTTGATCCGGCAGGTATAACTGAACAATCCCTTGCCTCTAGGAATAAAATAATTATCCCTAGGTTAGCTAAGAGATTACCTCATAAATTATCTCTATCCCGTCAATGGGTTGTTAATGTCCAATCTGGAAGACAATAAATATGGAAGACAATAAATCACAGCTATCTCTCAAACGGGTTGTCAATATCAAATCTGTTGTTACACCCCGCTGGAAAGAAGATTTTCAACAGCAACTCCAGCAACAGGTAGAACAAATTGATCTCCAGTTGCAACAGCTAGATATGCAAGGACAGAGAGCCATCTCCGAACTCCAGAAAACTGGCATCCAGCCCCCTGGTCCCCAGATGGTACAACAAATCGAAAACATTCAAGCTCAGGTCAACCAAGGTAAGGGCGATCTCTTGAACCAAAAAAATCAAATGCTCCAACAACTCCAACAAATCCAACTCTTGGAACTGGGGCAGGAAGTAGGTACAGGGCAGATGGAGAGTATGTTTACGGTAAAAGTAGGCGATAACTTAGTCTTAAAAACTAATGTAGATATTTTGCTCCGGGACGGGATTGTGGAAGAAATTCGGGGAGAGATCTAGTTTTTACTGATTTTTGATTCAGTTCTTCGTTAATCTTTTTTTATTAATCTTGAGGAGGACGATCGACTGCTCCTAACGCCGATTTTATTTAACTCCCTTTTAACTCTCTACCTATGGCGGTTGTAGATGCGTAGCAACTTCTCGGAGAGTAACTGCGACTACAAGGGCAAGGTCTGCGGCTCGACGGCGGGGTATAGCCGATCGTCTGAACATTGCCAAACATCTGTTGCGGACTTGAAAATAGAGACAATATATAAACTAGATTTGGGATAAGAGGCGGAAAACTAAGAACTTCAGCCCCTTACTTGAAATTTGGATCAAGTTATCACCAGTTATCTCTATAATTCTTGGTAGTTAATTAATAGCAGCAGGGTGGCGATCTAGTTAGATGAATAAAATAAACACCGACCACAAAATAGCCCTACTTCTCCACGGGGGAATCAAAGGCGATCGAGGGAAGACGGGGTTGTCTCTGCTCCGCTACAGTCCTTGTCAGACGGTGGTAGTAGTTGATCGAGATGCTGTTGGTGAGTCTTTAGCAGAGCTAACAGGGATTAAAACTGGGGTGAACTCTCAGGCGCCGATCGTCGAATCTGTGGCGGCGGCTTTGGCATACCAACCCGATATTTTAGTAATTGGGATTGCCCCTTCTGGCGGAGCTTTTCCAGAGGCTTGGCAACCGGAACTAAAGGAAGCGATCGCTGGAGGACTTTCCCTCGTCAATGGTTTACACACCCCCCTTGCTCAAGACCCAGAATTAGCTGCTCTCCTCCAGCCCGGACAATGGATCTGGGATGTGCGTCGGGAGCCAGAAAACTTGGCAATTGGCAGGGGACAAGCCCAGTATTTATCCTGTCGGCGAATTTTAACCGTCGGGACAGATATGGCGATCGGCAAGATGTCTACAAGTTTAGAACTCCACAAAACTGCCCAAAGTCGGGGCTTAAAATCAAAATTTTTGGCAACGGGGCAGGCAGGAATTATGATCGCTGGCACGGGGATCGCTTTGGATGCAGTGCGGGTGGATTTTGCGGCGGGAGCCGTGGAGCAGTTAGTCCTTCAGGAAGGCGCAGGTCAGGATGTGATCATGATCGAAGGTCAAGGTTCCCTGCTCCATCCCGGTTCCACTGCCACTCTCCCTCTCCTCCGGGGTAGCCAAGCCACAGACATGATTTTGGTGCATCGCTGGGGACAGGAGCGCATTAAAGATCATCCAGACTTTATGATCCCGCCCCTACCAGAGGTGATCAAACTCTACGAAACTGTAGCCATGGGAGCTAAGGTCAAGGCGATCGCCCTGAATACCGCCCTCCTCGATGAATTAACCGCCCTCGAAGTTATTGCCTACACCCAAGCTGCCACAGGGCTACCCTGTACCGATGCTGTGCGCTTTGGAGCAGATATCCTCCTTGATGCAGCCATGGCAGACACCGCCAGTTCTGAGATGGCGATGCTAGATTATTAGGATTGCATTGGGTGATGAGTTTTATAGATTGCGGAAAGGAATTGATCAGGCTTGATCAGAGTATTAACTAAGAAATTTGATTAAGAGGATTGTGGAAAGATTAATGTTTTTGATCTGCTGTGAATTCTTACTTAGTAAAGTCCGAGCCGTAACGATTTCCTGACATCTGTTATGATAAAAAAACTATAATGAAATATATATCAATAACAGAGCTTAGGCAAAATAGTGGTATTCGCACTATGGGTTAGACGGAGGGCGGGTAAGGTCTATCCTACCTATGGAACCCCTAAGCTCTGAATAAAATATCTACCCATATAATTCTTCCTGAAAATATAATTTAAACTTAGCCCCAGTGCATCAAAACCAGAATTAAACACTCTTTTTTTTACTAATTCTCAGCCCAGCAAACGTAGCCACTAGGAGCAAGTAGCAACTATGTTTTTCAACGCCACTGAAATTCTCATTGATTCCTTTGTTCAAAAGTTACGAGAAGGTTACCGCCGTACCTACGGAGGCTACAAGCCAGATTACGCAGATATTATTGCTTGGGCGGGCAATATGGGGATGGAAAATATTTCCAACAGCGATGCCCTGTATCATAATGTGGAGCATTCGATTCTTGTCACCCTGGTGGGGCAGGAAGTCCTCCGGGGCAAACATATCCGGGAAGGGGGGGTCTCCTGTGAAGATTGGCTGCATTTTATTATTGCCCTGATCTGCCATGATATTGGCTATGTTAAGGGGGTGTGCCGTCAGGATCGGGATATTGAAAGACTTTATGCCACGGGTTTAGATGGGGATATGGTCCACCTGCCCCCCGGTGCTTCCGATGCGGCGCTGACTCCCTACCATGTCGATCGAGGCAAGCTCTTCATTGATGAGCGCTTTGGCGGACACAAACTCATTGATGCGGAATTGATCAAACGCAGTATTGAGCTAACTAGGTTCCCTGTCCCTAACAAGGAAGATCACCAAGATACGGTGGATTATGCGGGTTTAGTCCGGGCTTCAGACCTGATCGGGCAGTTAAGTGATCCCCGCTACCTCAAGAAAATTGGCGCACTGTATTATGAGTTTGAAGAAACTGGGGTCAATAAATCTTTGGGGTACAGAAATCCGGGAGATTTGCGCCGCAACTATTCTAAGTTCTATTGGAATGGGGTGTTTCCCTATATCAAAGATGGCTTAAAATACCTAGCTCTGACCCAGCAGGGCAAACAAATCATTTCTAATCTCTACTCCAATGTGTTTGTGGTGGAACACGAAACCCAAGAAGAGGAATACCAAAAACTACGATCGAGGGCTGTGTAGCTATGAATTGGTGGCAGAAACTGCGTCGCAACCCCATCGCCCGCCTTGGAGCTTTGATCCTGATATTTTTCTACAGCATCGCTATCTTTGCTGATTTTGTAGCAGTCTCCGATCCCTACATTTCTGAAGCCAATGGTTCGCTGCTGCCGCCCTCCCAGATTTATTGGCAGCACCAAGGACAGTTTTTCGGACCCCATGTATACCCCACTAGTCAAGGCAAAACGGATCTGGAAACGGGCGATCGCTTACTAGTAGTCGATCAGACGCAGCCTTCGCCGATTAAGTTATTTACCCAAGGTTTTGAGTACCAATTTCTGGCTTTGACTCTACCCCTACCGCCGCCAATCAATGAGGTGAAACTGTTTCCCGGATTTAAGAGTAATTTGCATCTGTTGGGGACGGAGGGCGCAGGAAAATTACATCTTCTCGGTACCGATGAGCAGGGCAGAGACCAGTTTAGTCGCTTGGTCTACGGCAGTCGGGTAAGCCTGAGTATTGGTTTGGTGGGGATTTTGATTAGTTTTCCCTTGGGATTACTGATTGGGGGAATTTCTGGCTACTTTGGCGGCTGGTTAGATACGCTGCTGATGCGCTTGGTGGAAGTGTTGATGACGATTCCCACGATTTACCTATTGGTGTCTCTAGCGGCGGTATTGCCGCCTACCCTCAATGGTTCCCAGCGTTTTCTGTTGATTGTGGTGATTACTTCTTTTGTGAGTTGGTCGGGGTTGGCCCGGGTGATTCGGGGGCAGGTACTGTCGATCAAAGAGCAGGAATTTGTCCAAGCAGCTCGATCGATGGGAGCAAGTCCCCTGCGAATTATTGTCCGCCATGTGCTGCCCCAAACAGCTACCTACGTGATTATTTCGGCAACGCTGGCAGTACCGGGGTTTATTGTGGCGGAGTCGGTGTTGAGTTTTATTGGCTTGGGGATTAAGCCGCCGGATCCTTCTTGGGGAAATATGTTGTCGATCGCCAACAATGCCTCGGTTCTTGTCCTCCAACCTTGGTTAATCTGGTCGCCTTCGGTGTTGATTATTGTTACGGTTTTAGCGTTTAATTTGTTGGGAGATGGCTTACGGGATGCCCTAGACCCCCGCAATCGTCAGGAAGATTAGGGAGGATAGATATGAAGGTCTGGTTAGCAAGTTTTGTGGTGTTGTTTCTATTGGCGGAGGTGTATCAGTGGGCAAAGCTCTTTACCCTGCCTTTGCCAATTTTTATTTTAGGCGGAGCCTTTTTAGCGATCGCCTCCAATTATGAAAAATACACAAAATACCCAAATTTAACTAGACCCAAGGGGGACGATCGTCTCTAGATTACTAGGAAGTAACTAATTAACGTGAGTTCGACAAAATCTGAAGCCCTCACCCTCTCCCAGAACGGGGGAGGGAACAAGAAAAATTAGTCTTACTCCCCTTCTCCCCTTGAGGGAGAAGGGGTTGGGGGATGAGGGGTATTTCTGAGCATCGAACTCACGTTAATTCAGAAAATGATTTAGGATTGTCGATAGAAAACTAAACCGAAGAATTTAAGGTGTTCTCTAAAGA
>JAAUUE010000327.1 GCA_012031635.1 Coleofasciculaceae cyanobacterium SM2_1_6
GCAAGGGGACTGAAACCCATATAGTCCTGTGTGCTGAATCCAAGGAAAGGCTACACTTTCATAACCAATTCCCCGCAAGGGGACTGAAACACGGCTCATATAATCGGACAATTCGCAGGAGTTGCATTTCTTTCATAACCAATTCCCCACAAGGGGACTGAAACTCAAAGAAACTAAAGTAAAAACAACTAAGTAAAAATAACGTCAGTTCGGGATAAGAAATCCCCCTCATCCCCCAACCCCTTCTCCCACAAGGGGCGGTAGGCGAAGACTTCCCGTAGGGTAGGGGAGTAAGACAAATTTTTCTTGTTCCCTCTCCCGTTCTGGGAGAGGGCTAGGGTGAGGGTCTTGGCTTAACCCAAATTCACGTTAAAAATAATTAAAGACAAGAAAGCAAGATTTCCTAAGCAATTCCCCACAAGGGAACTGAAACTAGAATGAAAACCTTTTTCCTTTTTCCTTTACTCTTTTTCCTTGTCAGATTTACCTGTTTTGAGTAACTGGAGGATTTCTTTTGCGGCTCGATCGCCCACCCCCGGACTGCCTAACTTTTCCCGCACCTCTTGATAATCCTGCTGCATCTGGGCTAAGCGCTGGGGATTGAGCAAAAATTCTTCGGCGGCTTGCACCATATTTTCCACCGTCACCTTAGCTTGCAACAACTCCGGGACAATCTCCCGCATCACCACCAGATTCACCGGAGAAATTAAAGGGCGAGGAAACCGGAGAACATCTTTGGCGATCCAGTAGGTAAACTTGTTAACTCGATAGATCACCACTTGGGGAATATTTAACAAAGCTAATTCTAGGTTCACTGTCCCCGACTTGGTAATAGCCAAATCCGCCGCAGCGATCACTGCCTTCTGTTTACTATGATTTCCTGAGCTTGCCGCAGTGTGGTCACTGAGCGAAGCCGAAGTGGGGTTATCCCTAACTAAAGTTGCCTTGATGCCATAATCTCCGATCGCCTGTTCAATGCGGTCAGCATAGGCAGGCAGAGCGAGGGGAATCCAGAAACTAACATGGGGATGGCGGGCTTGGAGGACTTTCGCAGCTTGGAACATCACGGGCATGAGGTATTTTAGTTCCTGATGGCGGGAGGCGGGGAAGAGGGCGATCGCCGTTTCCGTTGGACTAATCCCCAATTCTGCCCTAGCGGCGGCACGACTAGGAAACTGATCAACTCGATCGACCAAAGGATGCCCCACCCAAGTTACATCAGCGCCGTGGGATTGAAAATATTTGGCTTCTTCAGGAAAGATGGCAAGGATGCGATCGCTAATCCGAATCGCCCGTTTCAAATCTTCCGGGAAAGGACACCACACCCAAAGCTGGGGCGCAATGTAATACACCACTGGCACATCGGGCAGGTGCTTATGGATATAGTTACCAATCACTGAGTTAGGTCCCCAGTAGTCAATCAACACGATCAGATCGGGGCGATTTTTCTTGAGATAAGCCTTCGCCTGACTCTGGACTTTGAGGGTGGGCAGCACAAACCGGAGAGCTTCAATGAGTCCCATGGAGCCGATCGCTGTGGTATCCCCCAGGAGTTTTGCCCCCGCCGCCTTCATCCGTTCTCCCCCAAGAGCAGTGATTTCTAGGTCAATCCCCAGAACCTGCCCTTGACGGTAGAGAGCTTCCACAAGCATTCCTCCTTGTAGATCTCCAGAAACTTCCCCAGTGCTAATGAAAATTTGCATCGCTGACCCTAGATAGCTACGGGCTGCAAGGCTGAGGGACTGCGATCGATCACCTGATCAATCAAGCCATAATCCCTAGCTTCGGCGGCGGACATAAAGAAATCCCGCTCGGTATCGGCTTCGATGGTTTCGTAGGATTTTTGGTATGTTTTGCCAAGAGTTCGTTCAGGCGTTGCTTATGGTAGAGAATTTCCTTGGCTTGAATCTCAATATCCGTGGCTTGTCCCTGCGCTCCGCCTAGGGGTTGGTGGATCATAATCCGGGAGTGGGGGAGGCTCATGCGTTTGCCTTCGGCTCCGGCGCTCAAGAGAAAGGCTCCCATACTGGCGGCAAGTCCGACACAAATGGTGGAAACATCGGGGCGGATTTGGTTCATGGTGTCAAAAATACCCATGCCAGCGGTGACGGAACCACCGGGGGAGTTGATGTAGAGATAAATGTCTTTTTCGGCATCTTCGGATTCCAAAAAGAGCAACTGCGCCACAATCAGGTTCGCCAGATCAGAGTCCACCTGTTGCCCCAGAAAGACGATGCGTTCCCGCAATAGGCGAGAGTAGATATCAAAGGCGCGTTCTCCACGACCGGATTGTTCAATAACTGTAGGGATCATAGGTGCTGATAAGCTAGTTAATTTTATGCGTTTTCTAGATTGTAGCGTTCAGGGCAGCAACTTGTTGGGAACTCCGCTAAATTAGCCCAAAATTTTCCTAGGATCTCATGCGGTTTTTCATGGCTTCGGCGGCGATCGAGTAGCCCCCATCGGCTCCATCAATGAAATGCACTTGTCTCCCCGCCCGCTCAAATACCAAACAGGTCATCAAGGCTCGATCGGTGCGATGCAATCCATAAACCAAGCGTCCATCTTGATATTTTTTTTCGAGGAATTTTTCTAGCTTCTTGCTTTGTTGGGGGTTGCCAGCAATGACCATGCGGAGAATATCATCAAACTTCCGGTAGTCGGTGGTTTCCGTCACGCCAGTTTTATATTCCCTCCAGTCTACACCCCCAAGATTGATCCCCAAATTCATCAAGACCACACCCAGAAAATTTTCTACCCTAATTTTCCATAAATAAAGCAGCCGACTCCACCAACTCCTCGACTCAGCCCTAGCTTTGGTTTCTAGCATCAGATTTTTTTGGCTAAAGGACAGGCGGAGATTTTTGTCACTGATGGGGTTTTGGCGATCGCTATGCCCGTAAATACTATTAATCTGCTCAATAACTTCCCGGTAGATGCGATCGATCTGGGATTCACTGGGAGCCGTGGCTAAAACCAACAAACTCAAAATTTCTCCTTGGGGACTGGGAATATCCTGCCACCGACATTCCAAACCTGATAAATCTGCCTGAGCCGGAAGATTTTCTACTTCTAGCTGATACATCTTGGCTGTGGCAGCTTCCTTGACAAGGCGAGTTGCGTAGGTTAAGCCGCCGCCTCGAAACACAGCTTGACTATAGTTGTCAGAGATTTTTAGTTTGGCAATTTGTAATCGATAATCGACTTTAACGATCGCCACTGGCACAATTCCTGCCCGCAACTCCAAATTAAAATCTTCCCTCGCCATAATTTGGTTTGCCAACAGAGCCTGTCGAGCTGCGGGTAAGAGAGCTTCAGGGATCAAAATTGAAGCCCCGTCACCACCAAAAACAAAGGGAATATCTAAGCGCTTGGCAATATTCAGCAGGGAAATAATCGCACAAGCTCCCAAAAAGTTAACTTCCTTATAACGTCCTTGTTTGATGGCTTGGGTTGAACCCACAATGTCCGTAATAATGACGTACCAATCATCGGGAACTGGCACAAAGTTTTCAGAGATGGTGACATCCATGAACTGCTCTAGATCTGGTAATTCTGCATAAAATACGTCATTTGCCATGATTGATTCACAAGGGTTAACAAGTTAAGGTTTTCATCACAAAAAAATTTAATCAAGAAAAACTCTCCCAAGGAGTTTCTAATCTATTTTTGATCGTGGTCGATGGTAGCCCTGATATCCCTAGTCCTGATGCCAAAAGCATAGAATAATATCAATACTTTTGCTGCGTAAGTTGTTGTGTCAATATTGATCTCTACTAACTAAAGATACGTAACCCGCAAATTTTTAGATTTTATTGCCCAGAAAAATATATCTTTAGAGTTACGTGATGTCTAATTTCCGTACGATCGATACTGTAGGTTGGTTAAGTACGCAACCCAAAATTATGTCTTAAGCGACTGTTAGTTCATAGTGGATAGCTAAGACTTCGCTTTCTTTAAGAATAGCCATAGCATATTCATAGCCTTGGTTGTCAGCAAATTCTACTAAATATTGACTCCCCTCTTCATTATTATTATAAATTTCAACAATAGTGCCGACTTGTCCCCTAGGTAAGCTAGAGATCGATCGATATTCTGGCTCCAACATGGTTAGTTTATCAACAGGCACTGAGTTAAGAATGGCTATGGTATCCAAAAGTTTAAGATTTTTCATTCTTGTCTAAATTATCTACAACACGATCGCTTTTCTCGATGTCCTAGTTGCCAATGGGGTTAAATAGTAAGATTTGAGTGGGAGCGATCGAGCTTTTAATGGTTAGTAGTTGTTAGTTAGAAAGGTAAATATATTTCATTAATAAGTTGATAGATAATCTGTAGGCTGGATTAAGAGAAACAGCCCAACAAGTATCTAGATTTAAACTCAATATTTTTTAGTTTTCTTATATTAATCTAACTTAGAAATCAGTGACTATTTTTGATTTAATAATTTACTCTTCTTCAGGGTCTAAGTCCATACACATTACTCCCGATACAAAAATTTGGTTGCCGACCTGTATCTCTGGAATGCTATATTTCATGTGCGGGCTGATATCCAAGTTAACTTCTAACAGGAAAGGAAGAGATGATTTCAATAAAATTATATCCCCTGAAACATGAGTTACAATTCCCTTTACTTCATAGCTCACATCTGCAATTTGATGTAAGGTTGGTAATGTAGATTCATCCAAGATTGTAACATCCCCACAGCGCACTAGATAGATATCTGCATTTATAATATCGCCGGGGGAATATTCCTGCCATTCTTGTGCACCCGACATGATTACACGACAACATAATTTGTAACCATCTATAAGTCCTTCTATTTGCCCTTCATACTCATTAAGATCACTCCAAGGAACTAATTTTTTGATTATCATTTGTAATGGCATATTGAGTTCTCTGTTTGACTATTTTTTTTAGAGCATGAAAAATTACTGATAGATAGCTTATGACCAATTTATCTCGAATACCCCAGATACTTGTTGCTTATAACGATGCTCTGAATCTAAATTAAGTAATTGCCGATCGATCAATTTCTCCATCTTCATTTAAAAATATTTTTGCACCACGGGGATATTCTTCTCCATTAATTACATGGTTTGAGGACAACACAAT
>JAAUUE010000328.1 GCA_012031635.1 Coleofasciculaceae cyanobacterium SM2_1_6
TGATCTTGGAAAATAATTACAGCCGTCCGTGGAGTGATCTGAGTGCTGAAGAAGTTGCCCAGTTGGACGATCGAGAACAGGGGCGCTATCAAGAATTTGTGCAGTTGGTGGACAGCAACCAAGATGGGCAGTTGAGTCCCGCAGAAGTTGAAGCTGGGGATGCCTTAGTGATTCTCCGGCAAGCTGGAGTTCCAGTCATTGATGACACGGCGGACGGCTCCAAGGGCAGTGGTTTAATGCACCATAAATTTCTGGTGATTGATCAAAAAACTGTCATTACCACTTCTGCCAATTTCACCACCTCCGATGTCCACGGCGATTTTGCCCAAGCCGAGAGCCGGGGCAACCCCAACAACTTACTACGAATCAATAGCCCAGAGCTAGCCGGACTATTTCGCCAAGAATTTGAGCTAATGTGGGGGGATGGGGTGGGGGGCAAGCCCGATAGTTTATTTGGAGTCAAAAAGCCCTTCCGGGGAGCCACAACCCTGCAAATCGGCAATAACATTGTAACTTTGCAATTTTCCCCCAGTTCCCGAAAAATTCCTTGGCAACAGTCTAGTAATGGTTTAATTGACCAAACCCTAGCCCAAGCCACCCAGAGCGCTCGTCTAGCTCTGTTTGTTTTTTCTGAGCAAAATCTGGCGAATACTCTCCAGCAACTCCACCGGGCGGGAGGACAGATTCAAGTTTTGATTGATAGCCAGTTTGCCTACCGTCCCTACAGCGAGGGATTGGATTTATTGGGAGTAGCTGTGGCTGATGAACAGTGTCGGTATGAGGCGGGAAATGCGCCCTGGCAGCCGTCGATCGACTCCGTAGGTACGCCCCGCTTGCCCCCCGGCGATGTCCTCCATCATAAATTTGGGCTGGTGGATGATCAGGTCGTGATTACTGGTTCTCACAACTGGTCGGCGGCGGCTAATCAAACCAATGATGAAACCTTGTTAGTTATCAAAAATCCTGTAGTTGCTGCCCATTTCCGGCGGGAGTTCGATCGTCTCTACACCGATGCTGACCTAGGAATCTCCTCGAAAATCCAGACTAGAATTCAAGAACAAGCAACTAAATGCCAGTAGTAAAGCCCCGTAGTAAATGTCAGTAATTTCACGGTAATTATTCTGTGACAGCAATCAATTATTAGTGGTGATGCTAATACCCCTCAGGGGTAGCCCAGATCAGTTAAAACTATAAGAATGTCCTATAAAAAGTGCAAGTTAAAAAGTGTAAGTTATAAAGTGTAAGTTATAAAGTTAGGATATAGCAGTCCTAAATGATTTTACCCGCCGCCGGGTGGAATAACCCACCAGAAGCAATCTAATTTAGAAAATGATTTAGGATCGCTATAGTTAATAATTTTTAATTATTAAGGTGCTGGATACCATGCAAAGGAATTAAGCTAGAAGTTTAGGGTAATTCATGAGGTGGACAATGTTAGATGGTGTTGGAGTACAAATGAAAGTCTCTAAGAATATTTCGGAGTTTCCCGATCCCCGATTCCCCATGGTAGAACCAGAACCAAGCAACCCAGCCTTGATTGATCAGCTATTAGCCATCGGCTCCGCCCTTTCTAGTACCAGTAATCTAGATTCCTTGTTAAATTTAATTTTGTATAAGAGCCGGGAAATCACCTGTAGTGATGCCGGTAGTGTCTACCTGATCGATCGCTCCACCGAAACTCCGAGGCTAGTTTTCAAAACTTCCCAGAATGATTACCTTGGCAGAAACGTCTTAGAAGAATATACCATGCCCATGACCTACGAGAGCTTGGCGGGCTATGTGGCGTTGACGGGGGAGAGCTTGAATATTCCAGATGCCTACGCCTTGCCCAAGGACGTTCCCTACACCATGAATCAGGACTTCGATCGCAGTATTCCCTACTACACTCGATCGGTACTAGTGTTGCCCATGCAGGATCAAGACAAGGAAACCATCGGGGTTTTGCAGCTAATTAATCGCAAGATTAATTCCCAAGTAGTCCTGAATCCAGCAAATGCCAGAGATGTCACCCAGCCCTACTCAGAGTGGGAAGAAAAAGTCATCTGCTCCCTCGCTTCCCAAGCCGCCATCTCCATCGAGCGCAGCCTCCTCCAGAGTAGCATCGAACAGTTATTTGCAGGTTTTGTCAAAGCCTCGGTCAAGATCATTGAAGCCAGAGATCCCGCCACCTCTGGGCATAGTGAACGGGTCGCAGAACTCACAGTCCGCCTTACCGAAGAGGTGAATATGGTAGGCTCCGGGAGTTTGGGGCTGTTGTATTTTAATAATCGCCAGATTCAAGAAATTCGCTATGCTGCGCTTCTGCACGATTTTGGGAAGGTAAGCATCCCCGAACGAGTCTTAAATAAGCGCAAAAAACTGCATCCATCGCAACTAGAAGTCATTCATCAACGGTTTACGATCGTCAAGCAAGCCTTGAAAATGCAGTGTGCCGAAGCCAAATTTCGGTATCTGATCGAGCATCCCCACAGCCATAAATCTAGTTACCAATCAACTCATCGAGGGAACCCGCCTCTAGATAGTGAGAGTGATTGTCATCACTGTACTTATCTGGAGAATTTGGAAGCAGACTTGGCGGCGGCGATCGCTCAACTCGAAGAATACTGGGAACTCGTGCTCCAGATGAACAAACCAGACTTAGAGCGGAGCCAGTTTAAGAGCTTTACGGAAGCAACCCTCACTAAACTAACAAACCTGACTAACTATACCTATCGAGATGCTGAGGGTAAACTCCGCCCCCTGTTGACCCCGATCGAAATCCAGCAGTTAATGATTCCTCAAGGGAATCTGACCGTCCATGAACGGCGGCGCATTGAAACCCATGTCAGCAATACCTACGAATTTTTGCAACAAATTCCTTGGACAAAATATCTCAAGGGCGTGCCGAGGATTGCCTACGCTCACCACGAAAAGCTCGACGGTTCCGGCTATCCCCAAGGGCTGACTGCCAAAGATATTCCCTTCCAAAGTCAGCTAATTACCATTGCCGATATCTACGATGCCCTGACGGCGGCCGATCGACCCTACAAAAAGCGCTTAGATACGGAAACTGCCAGCCAAATCCTCCGAGCCGAAGCCACCAAAAACCGGATTAATCAAGACTTTGTAGATATTTTTCTCCAGAGAGAAGTGTTTACAGTGTTGGGACATCACAGGTAGTTGCACCCCCTAGGTTAAAAGATTGTCGATGCAGGGGGGAAATCCCGTACTGCCGGAGGGCAGCGAGATGTTTTGGTGTGCCGTAGCCTTTATTGTTGGCAAGATCGTAGTGGGGATAGGTGAGAGCTAGTTCGGTAATGCGTTGGTCTCGCCAGACCTTGGCAACAATACTCGCTGCTCCAATAACTAAAGAGCTTTGATCTCCTTTGATCACAGCAGTTTGGGGTAAATTTAAGCCGGGAATTAATTGATTCCCATCCACCAGACAATGGTGGGGGGTAATCTTCAGGTTAGTCACCGCTCGGCGCATGGCGAGGAGAGTTGCCTGGAGAATATTAATCTGGTCAATCTCGGTGACGGTGGCGGCGGCAATCTGCCAATCGAGGGCGTGGGCTTGAATGGCGATCGCTAATTTTTGGCGCTTTTGGGGAGATAACTTTTTGCTATCCCGGACTCCCAAGCTGGTGAGGGGGGCGATCGCTGCCTCTGGTAAGATCACGGCTGCTGCCACCACTTCCCCAAACAAAGCCCCCCGCCCGACTTCATCCACTCCCGCTACTAGCTCCATCAGCCCAACCCCAGTTCTCGCTTCAGGAGATTGATGGATTTCTCGCCGATATAGTTTTCACTTTCAATCAATTTTGGCAAACGAATCAGGTCATCTCGATGGGCTTGAATGGCGGCTTTTACAGCTTTTGTGCTGCCTGTGTCGGTAATAATGGTGTGGGCGCTGCGGATCAGGCTATGAAGTTTTGTCGTGTTGCGGGCTTGGGCAGTCCTCACCAAAATATCGTCACCCCGGAGACTGTGGGCAATCACCTCAGCAATCCGCAGAATCCCCGCACTCAAACTGACAATTCCTAAACAGCTATTGGCGGGCAAATCCTTCACCAGCTTAATCTCCATAGCATAGTCGTAGATATCCACAGGAATCACCCGCACAGATTTGGGGGCAGCGATCGCCTCCACTTCTTTAATAAAATAGCGGCTAGTCACCACCGTTCCCGATAAAGTTTGTTCTAGGGCTTGGGCTAAATCCTCCATGGTCACTAACTGCACCGGAATCCCTAGGTCAGCCTCCAACTCCTGCATCATTAACTCTCCCGCCCCCAAGTCCTTCGCTGGCACCGAAACCAACACCCGGGCGCTACACCGCAACCGCCAATCAATTTCCCCTAAGAATAATTCCCTCGCCTCATTGAGGGAGCAGCCCTGCCCTAGGAGTTTATCGACGCTTTCTTGGACAACCTTGTAGGCTTCGGGATACTGTTCGAGAATGGGCGATCGCCGAGAGCCGACCTCATGACCGACTTCATGACCGAGAGCCTTGACGTAGATTCCGGAGCCAGCCTGAGCCTCTACCAGTCCCTGTTCTTCTAGCTGGGCATAGACTTTGCTGATGGTATTGCGGTGTAAGCCTGTGAGCATGGATAACTGCCGGGTGCTGGGGAGCCGGGTGCCGGGGGGATATTGCCGGGAGGCGATCGCAAACTGAATCTGGTTAAACAACTGCCTAGAGGCAGAAATTTCGCTGTCGGGCTGGATATGAAACTGGATCATAATTCAGAAATTCAGAGTTTGGTTGGCACACTGGGAGTCGAAAGTCTGGGTATTTCAAGTTTGGTGATTAAAGTCTTTCTAATTTATCCTATTGTCGATGATTTCGGTGTTACATCCCATTACTTTCGCCCAATTCTCTGGCGGCAGACTCATAAGTTTCATCAAGTTTCTACAGGTTGCCGGGACTAAGTTCTAGAATTAAGGTATCTCCTGCAAAATGAGAATAAAGATAAGATTGACACTCCCACGTCTAAAGAGCGTGGGATTCTTTAAGAGTCCAGAATCTAGACCTTAAGGGCGTAGTCAAAGCACCCCTACCAACTCCATCAAGATTAAATCCCAATGTTGTCGCTACCTTTCTT
>JAAUUE010000329.1 GCA_012031635.1 Coleofasciculaceae cyanobacterium SM2_1_6
GTTCTGTCAATGTTTGGTTTTATGAAGAAAAATCCTCAGATACTACTGGGGCTAAATCAAAAAATCTAAGGGTTACTATCTAGAGCTAGATGAAGGAGAAAGTCCCGCCCCCGTATCCCCCGCCCCTGTACAATCTGAGGTAATAGTTCCTGAACCTATTCAGACTACAGTGGCAACTGAGCCAGCCCTCAAACCAATTCCTGATTTAGCTAAATCAACAGCTAAACAGCCAAAAGAATCCAAAACCGAAACTGCCTCTGTAGCTCCAGCCAAGGCTGCTAAGCCCGAAGTTAAGCCCACACCTGAACCCGTTGTGGCGGCAACCCCAGAGCCAGAAATTCTCCCCGCCTACTTGCAACCCAACAACACTCCCCGCCGCCGTCCCGGTGCGAATATGGCAATGTTTAAGGATATGGCTCAGAAAATAAAAACTCCCTAAAATCTTCCCTAAGAATCTACTAAAAACTTATCCAGCCTTTGCAAAGTTTCCTCAAGTAGGAAGGTATGAAATTAACATTTTTCTAGCTAATCCCCCTGCGTTGTCAAAAGCGTGGGATTTTTGCTAAATATTGGAATTCTTAATCTTAGAATCGTAGTTGAGTTATCCCCGCCAACCTTTTAGAGTAGATGAGATTGTGATAAAAGATACATGAATAAAATTAAGTTGCGAATTGATGAATTCCTAGTCAAATTATTAGTAGGATTGGTTTTCGGCATTGGCTGTATTTTCTTGAGTAGACCTCTTGCGTGAATAAGTAAAAAGCCCCTCATCCCCCAGCCCCTTCTCCCTAGGGAGAGGGATTTAGGGTGAGGGTCATGATTCACGCAAGAGGTCTAGTGAACAGTGAACAGTGAACAGTTACTCAGTTATCAGTTACTTGCACTGAGCGAAGTCGAAGTGTCAGTCATCAGTCACTTGTACTGAGTGGAGTCGAAGTATCAGAATTGGCTTTTGTAGTAAAGGCTTTAGCCGCCCTAAACTAATTACCTACAATCGTTACATATCCCAATCTATTCCCAATTTATTCCCATTATTTTAGGGAAAACAAAAAAGTAAACAATCACCAAGTCAACTAATAACTGATAACTGTTTACTGCTCACTGATAACTGTTCACTGCTCACTGCTTTCTAGCGGAACCCGATCGAGGCTTGCCAAACAAAGGCTAATAGTAAGAAAAATACGGGAATAACTGGTAGCACATCTACTAAGGGGCTAAAGGCAGAGTAGGCTTCGGGCAATTTGGCTAAGATGAGGGCTGCTTCCATGGGTTTATGTACCTTTTACAATAAAGTTTTCAAAGTTTTTTACGAATTTTGTCACATTTTATCATAATGGGTCGTCTCTCAGAAACCACGCCCTTAGATTAAATTTGGACAAATTGTGGGATAATTCTTAACAGAGTTTTTAAGATTAGCTTCCACCCACTACTTGGATGTCTGTATGAATGATCAAGCCAGCGACCAAAACCAAGACCCATCTGGGGATTCAGTAATTGAGCAGGAGACAAACCAAGAAGTTACTGACAAGACAGCAACATTACCCCTAGACCGCCATGAATGTCGATCGTGTGGCTACACCTATGAACCTCTCAAGGGCGATAGTACAGGGAAGATTCCAGCGATGACGAGGTTTGAAGAACTGCCGCCTAGTTGGCGATGTCCTGTTTGTGGAGCCAAGCCGGCGCTATTCCAGAATATTGGGGAAGCAGGTAAAGCCTCCGGTTTTACAGAAAACCTCGACTATGGCTTTGGCGTGAACCGCATGACCCCCGGACAGAAAAACCTCCTAATCTTTGGTTTCCTTGCTCTTGGTATTGTTTTTTTCCTCAGTCTCTATGGACTACGTTGATTAACAACTAATCAATTAGCCCTAAATTTTCTAAACCAAATATCTAAGCCAAATAAAAATCTAGATAAAATACGCAAGTATAAAAACATAATTATTATAATAATGAGAAATTTATTAAAGAATTTAAAGCAGGGGTTAATATTAGGGGCGATCGCCTGCCTTTGTTATAGCTGTGGGTTTGCCGCTAACCTTGGCTATAACCCTTGGCAACAGGTTCCCCTGCCCACAGAATCCACCCTCCAAGATGTAGCTTTCAGCTCTGACCTCAAGCACGGTTGGATCGTCGGTAGTGATTCGACCCTGTTGGAAACCACTGACGGTGGCAATAGTTGGCAAAGTCGGCAACTTCCCCTCGGCGAGCAGAAGTATCGCCTTAATTCCGTGAGCTTCCAAGGACAGGAAGGTTGGATTTCTGGAGAACCAGCGATTCTGCTCCACTCGATCGACGACGGGAAAACTTGGTCACGAGTCCCCCTCAGCGAAAAACTTCCGGGAGAGCCGACCCTAATTAAAGCTCTGGGGGCAGAATCCGCCGAAATGGCAACTAATGTCGGGGCGATCTACCGCACCGAAGACAGTGGCAACCATTGGAAAGCAATGGTACAGGAAGCGGTGGGTGTAGTCCGCAATATTTACCGCAATGAAGACGGACGCTATGTGGCAGTCTCTTCTCGGGGAACTTTTTACTCTACTTGGGAGCCGGGGGAATCTGCTTGGAAACAACATCTCCGGGACAGTTCTCAACGCCTGCAAAATATGGGCTATGGTAAAGATGGTCGGCTCTGGTCTCTCGCCCGGGGCGGCAAGATTGAATTTAGCCATTTTGATGATTTAGAAGTCTTTGATGAACCGATTTATCCAGAATTTGCCACCAACTGGGGCTTATTAGACATGGCTTACCGGACACCGAAGGAGATTTGGCTCTCTGGAGGCAGTGGGAATCTATTGTGTAGTCTCGATGGCGGCAAAACTTGGATGAAGGATCGAGAAATTGAGAATGTGCCTTCTAATCTTTATCGCATTGTCTTTTTCTCGCCAGAGCAAGGGTTTATCCTTGGGCAGAAAGGAGTATTGTTAAAATATACTCAGCCCATAGAAACAGCTTTGGTTAGCAATTAACTTTGGGAGTTGGTTCGTAATTATTTGTAACTAGTTGTTGGTTAGTTCAGGAGCTAGTTCATAATTAATAACTAAAGTTAACGCCTAATAATTTTAGGTGAAGGTAGGCATAAATTAAGCTATGATATTTAATGGAATTTGTTATTAGCAGGAGGCAGAATTAATGGCAGGTACTACAGGTGAACGTCCGTTCTCAGATATTATTACTAGTGTGCGTTATTGGGTAATCCATAGCATTACCATCCCCGCTTTGTTTATTGCTGGCTGGTTATTTGTTAGCACCGGGTTAGCCTATGATGCCTTTGGAACTCCCCGTCCCAATGAGTATTTTACTCAACAAAGACAAGAAGTGCCGATCGTCTCTGATCGCTTTACAAGTAAAACCCAAATTGATGAATTTATTGGCAAGTAAATTTAACTAATCCACAGGTAGAAATCATGACTAGCAAAACTCCTAATGAACCAGTTACTTACCCTATTTTCACGGTGCGCTGGTTGGCAGTTCACACCTTGGGCGTACCAACGGTATTCTTTTTAGGTGCGATCGCCGCAATGCAATTTATTCAAAGATAAGGGAGAAAATTTATGGCAGATCGTCCCCGGAACCCCAATACTCAACCCGTAGAACTCAACCGAACTTCTCTATACCTAGGGTTGTTATTAGTATTTGTGTTGGGTATTCTTTTTTCTAGCTATTTCTTTAACTAATTCATATCGATTAATTAACTATGATTATTCTAGTTAGTTAATCCCCATAACATAATATTTTTGGAATAATTTTGGAGGTCAAATTATGTTCGCCAATGGAAGAATCCCTCTATGGCTAGTGGCGACTGTTGCTGGTTTGGGTGTAATTACAGTTGTTGGAATATTTTTCTATGGTGCCTACGCAGGCTTGGGTTCTTCTATTTAATAGTTATTTAATAGTGACTATTGGTTAGTTGCTGCTTAATGGTTTCTTCTAAATAGTTTTTGTTGATTAGATCTGCCTTCTATATCTATTAATTTAGATAGCCAGTTGATATTTGTAGATATTTACCTACCAAAAAATATTCAAAACCAGTCTTAAAGTCAGTCTCAAGAAAATTCTGAAGACAACTCTCAAAATAAATCCACCATCATTTTCTATTTATAGCAGTCCTAAATAATTTCACCCACCGAAGGCGGGTGAAATTATTTACCAGAAACAATCTAATCTAACCAATGATTTAGGATTGCCATAAGTCTCTAAGTTTCTCAATAAATTTTTTGATAAATCTCTACGGGGTTTATGCAAAATAAGGTTTTATAGTACTAGACAGATTAATTAGGACAAGACCAGATAGGTTGGCTGAGCGAAGTCGAAGCCGAATTCGTCCTAACTTTTATGGCAACGACTATATCTACTTGGATGGTTTACTGTGGACAAGGCTCACCCTACTCTGGATAAATCTTTGGGGAAACTTAGGGGAAATACGATCGGTCATGGTGTTTATATTTATCAGGGCATCAAATATTAGTAAGTTAATTAGTAAGTTAATTAATAAATTATTAGCAATTTCTTTTGCAGATTCTCTCACCACATCTTCTAACTGCGATCGCCTACAACTAGAAAAACTCTAGAAAAACTCTAGAAAAACTCCTATGAAAATCCCTTGCCAGCTCCATAAACTTAATTTGAGATTTAGCTCTAGATTCAACCCTAAACTTTATTACTTTAGTTTTCTCAAAGGTTGGCGATCGATCCTCCTGGCTTCTGCTTCCCTATTGGGAACCCTATTAATCCCCGGAATGCTGGCTAATGCCCAACTCCAACCCCCGGCTCCGGGAGACGGCAGAGCCTTGGTGGTGCGATCGGATATCCAAGAAGCCAATAGCCAAACCGGGGTGGTTACAGCGAGGGGGAATGTCCAGATTGATTACCCAGCCCGGCAGATCAGGGCGACGGCGGCTCAAGCCCAGTATTTTAGTAATGAACGGCGGATTATCCTCAGTGGCAATGTCTTTGTCTTGCAAATGGCAATAGCTTACGGGGCGAAACCATTACCTATTTGATTGATGAAGGCAGATTTGTGGCTCTCCCCCAGAGCCGATCGCCAAGTAGAATCCACCTACCTACGTTAACGTACC
>JAAUUE010000330.1 GCA_012031635.1 Coleofasciculaceae cyanobacterium SM2_1_6
TGATATTTATAGTTTGGGCGTGAGTTGTCTTCAGTTACTAACTAATATAGACCCCTTAAATTTGTTTGATAATAATGGAGAACTTTTATGGAGAGACTATTTGGTTAATAATCCCGTACAAAATAACTTAGGAAAAATCCTAGATAAAATGGCTAAATCTAAACCGAGGGAGCGGTATGAACTTGTCCGAGAAATATTACAAGATATCAATAGTACAAAATCAGAATCATCCTCCAAATGGATTGATATGGTTACAGGAACAGCAAATTTTTTATTCAATCCCTTCCATACTACAAACTTAATTGAAAAAGCCTTTGTAAAAAATTTCAACACCAAAAATACTGGCATAAGTTTCATAGAATATATAAAAAATAATAACTTGTTACCGGGTGGAGTATTTCTAGAAATGATTGCTATTCCAGGTGGGAGTTTCCAGATGGGGGATGAGAATTTTAACTATGCACAGCCAGTCCATCAAGTCAATATCCGACCATTTTATCTAGGAAAATATCCCGTTACTCAGGAGCAGTATCAAGCAGTAATAGGAACCAATCCATCTCGATTCAAGGGAGCGAAACGTCCGGTAGAAAATGTGAGTTGGCATAATGCGGTGGAGTTTTGCCAGAAAATTTCCCTAAAAACTGGCAAGAATTATCGTTTACCCAGTGAGGCAGAATGGGAATTTGCCTGTCGTGCCGGAACTCAGACAAAATACTATTTTGGAGATGATGAAACTCAGCTAGGAAATTATGCTTGGTATGGTGATAATTCCAGCCGTGAAACTCATCCAGTAGGGCAGAAGAAGAAGAATCAGTTTGGGTTGTACGATATGCACGGAAATGTGTGGGAATATTGTAGCGATCACTGGCACGAAAATTATAACGGCGCACCCACTGATGGCAGTTCTTGGGAAACAGGTAAAGATAACAGACGAGTATTGCGTGGCGGTTATTGGTATAGCAATGCTGTCTATTGCCGTAGTTCGTATCGTGAGAAGGCTCTGGCGGGTAACTCCTTTAGTCCCCTCGGTTTTCGTATGGCTCTAGATATCACTTAAGTTGGTGTGTTGTTTCCATGCTATCTCTAGTGCCGGGGACTCTTTATTTTCTCTACCCTCTAGCCCTTTTGCCCTATTTCTCCTTCTACCTCCCCCTCCGCCGTCAGCCTCTCAATTTTTTTATGAAAACCGACAGCATTGTTTACAGCCTCTTCCAACTATTCCCCGAACTCCTCTTTGAACTCATCGGCTCCGACCCTGCCCAAGCAGTCAACTATGAATTTGTTTCTCAAGAAATCAAAGAACTAATCCGCAGATTTGGGTGAAAATTTGCCAATTAGTTTAGGCATAGTAAAATTAATATTAGTCAGTCCAGAGAGAGTAAAAGAAGAGTTTCCCAAACTACTAGTTCAAGTAGAACAAATTCAAGATCAAGAACTAGAGCGCAGGATTTTAGACTTTATAGAAACCGTATTGTTTTATAAATTCGCCACTATGAGCCGAGAGGAGGTAGCAGAAATGTTTGGTTTAGAGGATATTCGAGGAACAAAACTATATGAAGAAGTTAAAGCTGAAGGAGAGCTTTTAGGAAAACTGAAGGCTGTGCCAAGTTTGTTGGCTTTAGGGATGGGGGTAGAGCAAATTGCTCAGGCTTTGGAGTTGGAAGTATCTTTAGTAGAGCAAATAGCAGCGAGGGAATCAAATAATAATTAAAATATAAATTATCACATCAAAAAATATAAATTATGCCTACAAATTGGAGAGAACATATTATTAGTACCCCTGATGTACTACGAGGTAAACCCAGAATTAAAGGGACTAGAATTCCTGTTAGTCTAGTATTGGGTTACTTAGCTTCAGGTAATTCTTCAGAACAGATTATTTATGAATTTCCCGATCTGGTAAAAGAACAAATACTAACCTGCCTTGATTATGCCCGTGATTTGTCAGACTTTGAAACAGTTGCCTAATGAGTTTAAGATTTTTTATTGATCAGTGTGTCCCTAGTTCTATTGCTAAAATTCTTCGTGAAGCTAATCATGAAGTTTTCGTACAAGAAATCATCCAGAGATTATTCCACAATTGATGACAAGACTCATAGAATATTTGTCATTAGATAATAGTAACGATTGTGATAACGCTCCGACAGAATCCGAAATACCTTGTTTTTTTGGGGACGTTCGATCTCGCGTTCAGTGACATCCACAGCTACCACTTGCCACGTTTGAGCGTTCTGATAGAGCTGCTTTTTACCGGGTAGCCGGAACTTGCCAGAATCCATGAGTAAGGTTTCGACCTTGTGGATCAAACGACACACCGCAGATTCACTCATGCCCCAGCTCGTGGCGATATGGAATTGGGTGCGATACTCTCGCCAGTGTTCCAGCACAACCAAGAGTTGGTCTTCCACGGTGAGTTTGGGTTGCCCGCCTCGTTGACCACGACGATCGAGATGGGGGCGCAGGATGTCTACCATCTGCTTAAAGTTGGTGTGATGAACGCCGCATCTGCGCTTAAAAGCACTGGGCTATATAATCAGAAAAACAATTAGGATTAGTATTGTCGATAACTTGAAACTTCCCCTTACTATTCATCGGTTTCCAAGTCTTGCCTCTACCAACCAGACCCTCTGGGAACTATTGGCGCAGGGAGCTAAGGCAGGTACGATCGTGATTAGCGAAGCACAAACAGCAGGTCGAGGACAGTGGGGGAGATACTGGGAATCTGGTCGGGGTGGTTTGTATTTATCTGTGGCAGTTTTTCCTGATTGGGAAGCTACTCACAGTGGAGAATTAACGATCGCCACCGCTTGGGGAATTGCCACCGTTTTGCAGAATTACGGCATCCCCATTCAACTCAAAGCACCTAACGATTTATTTTTGGTGGGGAAAAAATTGGGGGGGATTCTCACGGAAACCCGGATTCAAGGGGGAAAAATTATCACAGCAGTGATTGGTGTGGGGATCAACTGGTCAAACCCTGTTCCCGACGTAGGGATTAGTCTAAATAATTACTGGTCAACCCAAGGGATTAATCCGCAAATCCAGAGTCTGTCGCAGTTAGAAGCAGTAGTTTTAGAAGGGATTTTTTTTGGTTACGGGCAATTGCAAGGGAAGGGTGTATCAAGTTTCCTTAAGGATTATCAAAATTTGTTACAGTAGCTTTCTGTTGGTTTTCTGTTGGTTTTCTCCTGGTAAGAGATTGGGCTAACCTAGACCAGAGACCGGGATTATCTGCCTAATGGATTATCTGCCTAATTAGGATGAAAAATATATTAAGATCATTAATGTCAACTATAATCAGCAGCTATCTACTCCAGAAAAATGTGTTAATTTATACTAACAAAGCTTGTCTAACTCTAGACGATGAAGCAAATGCAACCAATCCTTTCGCAACTAAACTCGACGACTCTCTCTCTAGAACTACTTAACCATGCGATCGCCTCTAGTAGTGTGGGTGTAGTTATTGCCGATGTCAACCAACCCAAGCAACCCCTAATTTATTGCAACCCAGCTTTTGAAAAAATCACTGGTTATAGCCGTGAGGAAGTCCTTGGTTACAATTGTAAATTTCTTCAGGGAAAAGACACAGACCCAGAGGCGGTGGAAACAATCCGGCGCGCCCTAAAAACCCAGACTGGTTGTTGTGTAACTTTACGTAATTACCGCAAAGATAGGACTCCTTTCTGGAATGAATTAACTATTTCTCCGGTGTTTGACCAGCAGGGAAATTTGACTCATTATGTGGGTATCCAGTCAGATATTTCCGAAAAGGTAGAGGCGATCGAAGCCCTGCAAAAATCAGAAGCCAACTACCGAAATCTCAACGCCCAACTCCAACAAACCTTAGCCGAACTCACCCAAGCCCAGAGTCAAATGCTCCAGACAGAAAAAATGTCGAGCCTAGGACAGGTAGTGGCGGGGATTGCCCACGAAATCAATAATCCCGTAGGGTTTATTCATGGCAATGTAAATTTTGTGACTCAATATACCCAAGAACTCTTAAAGTTGATTGATCTCCAACAACAAGCCCTCCAAGGAAATACTCCAGAGCTAACTGCCAAGATGGCAGAGGTCGAATTTGATTTTATCCGTGAAGATTTAGCTAAAGTCCTGACTTCCATGCACAATGGCACCGATCGCATCAAGAAAATTGTCTTATCTCTCCGTAATTTTTCCCGTCTTGATGAAGCCGATATGAAACCCGCAGATATTCATGAAGGTTTAGATAATACTATTCTATTAGTCCAGCATCGCTGCCAAAGTCAGCCCCAGCGCCCACCAATTCAAATCTACAAAGATTATGCAAATCTACCCCTAGTTGAGTGTTATCCGGGGCAATTAAATCAGGTGTTTTTGAATGTAATTAATAATGCGATCGACGCCCTCGAAGAATCTAATTGCTATGTCAATGGGATTACAGATAGCTTAGGGGAAGAATCAAGGGGGACTAATCTTGGAACTGCCTTCAAAAAAAGTAAATTATTGCAAATTAAGATTTCTACGGAATTAGTTGATGATTGGGTTAGTATCAGAATTCATGATAATGGTTGTGGGGTGACGGAAGAGGTCAAGAAAAATATGTTTAATCCTTTCTTTACAACTAAACCGATCGGTAAAGGCACTGGATTAGGCTTATCAACTAGTTATCAAATCGTTGTCGAAAAGCACCGGGGAAAAATAACCTGTAGTTCCTTCTTGGGCAAAGGCACAGAAATTAAGATCGAGATTCCCCTCAAAATGATGAAAACCCCAAATCAGCAGGCAATCCTGAGTTATTCAACCTCATCCCCCGAAAGGATCAAAGACTCACACTACTAGGCTCATTAAGTTCATTACGCTGGGAAATAGCAGTTATCGTATCGTTGCGCTATTGTTGCAAACAATTTATTCCGGGCTTCTCCGAAAATAGGTTCCATTAAGCCTCTGACCATCACACTTACAGGGAGTTGAGTCATAAATCGATCGCCTCCTGAGGTCAATAGACCTCTTGTCGTGAATCATGACCCTCACCCCTAAATCCCCTCTCCCCTAGGGAGAGGAACTTTCCTCTTACTCCCCTTCTCCCTAGGGAGAAGG
>JAAUUE010000331.1 GCA_012031635.1 Coleofasciculaceae cyanobacterium SM2_1_6
GGGGTTACTTTAGATTTATTGAGAGTATTTGTATCCATTACTTCTTGGGATTGGCTTTTGATCAATTGATTTTTTCTAGATAATTTCGCTTTCTGGATTTTAGTTAACGGTATTTGGCACTAACACGAGAAACAATCATTTCGGCAATGATATTAACGATCAAGGTCAAAACAAATAATACAAACCCGGCATACATCAGAGCGGCAACCTGCAAGCCCGAAGCTTCTGCAAATTGATTAGCCAGTAGGGAGGCGATCGTGTTTCCCGGAGCCAAGAGAGAAATACTCATGCGGTTGGCATTCCCAATAATCATGGTCGCTGCCATGGTTTCTCCCATCGCCCGTCCCATCCCCAACATAATCCCCCCAACTACGCCAGAAAAAGCGGCGGGCAGTAAAACTCGGAAAATAGTTTCCCAGCGAGTTGCCCCTAAACCAAGGGAGGCTTGCCGCAGGTCTGCTGGAAGCGACGCAAAGGAGTCACGAGCTACGGCAGTAATAATGGGCAAAATCATGATAGACAGAACAATCCCAGCAGGCAGCATCGAAGGTCCACTAGGAGGCGTACTAAACAGGGGAAACCAGCCAAAATTACTGTGGAGGAAGCCACCTAACTGGTTCGTGATGGGAATAATCACGAAAATTCCCCACAGCCCGTAGACCACGCTGGGAATTGCGGCGATCAACTCCACTAAAAAAGTTAAGGGTGTGCGGATTGCTAAAGGCAAAAAATCTTCACTCAAGAAAAGTGCTGTGCCTATGCCCAGAGGTACGGCAATTAACAGGGCAATCAGGGAACTAGCCATAGTTCCGTAGATCATGGGGAAGACCCCGTAGGTGTCATTGACTGGGTTCCAACCACTCCCGAATAAAAATCCGAGACCACTAGCTTGGAGTGCCGGAATCGCTCGAAAACCTACCGTTAGGGCGATCGAACCTAGAACCAAGATCAACCCTATAGACAGGGCAAGAGTTAGCCCCTGAAAGAATTTATCAAAGATCCTTTCAAAGTCCGATCGAGAGGGCAGAATTATACTATTTTGCTCTTGAATATCTAAAACCATACATATCCCAAATTACAGCTAGGGGTTATCTATAACCCCTAACCAGATTAATAAAAAACTCTGACTACTTGAGCTTCATGGTGTAATCAGCAGAAAGCTTGTCGGCGGCGGCAAGTACTTTTTCCCGGACAGTCTTGGGTAGAGGAATATAGCCGAGTTCATCAGCAACTTCTTGACCTTCATTTAGTCCGTACTCAACCAATACTTCTAGAGCTTTTGCCTTAGTTGGGTCTGCGACTTTTGCTGGCACCAGTAGCCAAGTGTAGGAAGCGATGGGATAAACACCGGGACCTTCAGGATCTGAGATAAAAGCAATCAGGTTTTCGGGTAGGGTCACAGAAGCAAGGGTTTTGCCAACGCTTTCTGCGTTAGCTTCCACAAATTCCTTGTTTTTGTTTTCTAATTGAGCAAAGTTGACGTTGTTGCTTTTCGCATAGCCGTACTCAATGTAGCCGATGGCACCGGGGGTTTGTTGAATCTGGGCGGTGACACCTTCATTGCCCTTTGCACCAACAAAAGCACCAGAAGGCCATTGGACTGTGTTACCCTCACCAATGGTTTCTTTCCATTCTGGGCTAATTGCAGATAGGTGCTTGGTGAATACACCAGTGGTTCCGCTACCATCAGAACGATGAACAAAAGTAATTGCTAAGTCTGGAAGAGTGACACCGGGGTTAGCAGCAACAATTTTGGGGTCGTTCCACTTGGTGATTGTGCCACTAGCAATCCCGACATAAACTTCTCTACTTAGTTTCAGTCCAGTATTTACACCTTGGACGTTGTAAGCTAGAACGATACTCCCAGCAGTCATAGGCAGTAGAGTTACGCCTTTATCAGCAGGCACAGCAGCGATCGCTTCAGGTTTCATAGCAGTATCGCTAGCTCCAAAGTCTACAGTTCCTTTGGTAAACTGTTCAATCCCTGCGCCACTGCCCACAGATTGGTAGTTAACTTGGAGTTGAGGAACTTTGCCATTCAAATCTTGGAACCAACGTTGGTACAAAGGCGCAGGAAAACTCGCCCCAGCCCCAGTAACAGCAACATTTTCGGTAAATGGAGAACTGGCGGCGGGAGAAGCGGAAGTGGCGGGAGAAGCAGCACCAGCAGTATCGGCGGGGGAAGATGTAGCTGTAGGTTCACCACCACAGGCGGCTAGGCTCGCAGCAAGAGCCACGAGGGAAACAGAAGCTCCGAAGCGTTTTGCTTGAACAAAATTGATGTGTAATACCATAAACTTTATGAGTTGTTATTTCTCTTGCATGTGTTTGTTAGTGATACTACAGACCTAAAGTAAAGAAAAGTTTAACAAACCGCCAAAAAGTCGCAAAATGCCTATAAAAAGCTAGAAATTTCTGTAAAATCTATCGGAGGTAATACAAATTGCTCAAAAAAATGCCTAAACCTGTTTCCCCACCTATCCAAAGTCTCTGGGCTTTAGTTGGCTTATTGTTGACGATCGGCGGTAACTTCCTCGAAGCCTTTGCCACAACTCCGCCTTGGGCATGGACTGGTCAGGGTCTCAAAACCGTATCCCTAGGGGTTACCTACCAAATCGGCGCAGTGCTGCTCACGGGGTGTCTGGGGGGAGCAAAAGCAGGAATTTTATCCCAAATTGCCTACATTGTCGTGGGTCTAACTTGGCTGCCTGTATTCAACCAAGGCGGCGGCTGGGATTACGTAAAAAATCCCGGCTTTGGTTATATTCTGGGGTTTGTGCCGGGGGCTTGGGTTTGTGGCTGGCTGGCGTTTCGGGTAGTTCCCCGCCTCGAATCCCTTGCCTTTAGTGCCCTCTGCGGCTTACTGACCGTGCATTTTTATGGTGTCGCCTACCTGTTGATCTTTTATTACACCAGAACTGTACAAGTTATTGACTCTAAAGCAATTTCTCTCGGGGAGACTCTGCTGCGCTACTCGCTCTATCCGTTGCCGGGGCAGTTGGCGATCGTCTGCGCCGTAGCCGTACTATCATTTTTTCTGCGGAGGCTGATGTTCTATTAGTTATTAAAAGTAATTTTTTAGGGCTTTTGGAAAATTTGATTAACTGTTAACTGCCAGTCGGCAACAACTGCTGAAGAAATAATTTGCTCTCCAGTGACGATCGTATCTTCGTATTTTCCTTCGAGCCATTTACAAATAGTCACCTGTTGCAATTCTGGGTCTACGATCCAATATTCAGCAATTCCCCTAGCGGCGTATTCTGTATGTTTATAGCGATAGTCTCGATGGCGATTTTGCTCACCGGGAGATACTACTTCGATCGCCAGCAAGGGCGGGAGCATCTCTAGGGTAATCACAGATCGATCGCTCCCAGCTACACTAGCTTGAGAACCTTCTGAGTGAATCAATAGATCCGGTAATCGACATTTAGCTTGCCTACTATGAACTTCTATTTCGATGTTGTAAGCAATCAAGGGCAGGGGTAATAGCCTCATTAATTCATAAAGTAATCTTTTGGTAATCTCATTGTTGTAGGGCGACTCCTTCGGCATTTCTACTAATACTCCATCTTCCAATTCATAGCGAGTATCTGTGCCATCATCGTAGGCGAGATATTCTTCAAGGGTCAGGATTTGAGGCTGAGAGATCATTGAAGTTGTCATTATAGAAATCCCCTAAAAATTAGAGCCTTAAATTAGAACTTTTGGAAAATTTGATTAACTGTTAACTGCCAGTTAGGAATAATTTCTGAAGCGATGATTTGTTCACCTATAAATATAGTATCTTCATACTTTCCTTCGAGCCATTTACAAATAGTCACCTGTTGCAATTCTGGGTCTACAATCCAATACTCCGCAATTTCCCGCACTGCGTATTCTGTGTGTTTATAGCGGTAGTCCCGATTCCGATTTTGCTCACCGAGGGAAACTACTTCTACAACTAAGGCGGGGGGTGGCATAAATTGGGTAAGAGTCGATCGAGTTGCTCCGGCTAAGGCTGCTAAAGATGCGGGAGAATGCACCAAAAGATCAGGGATTCTTACCTTCGCCTGTCTTCCTGAAACCTCAACCTCCGTCCCCCAAACCACCAATTCTGCCGCTACATATTTAATGAATTCTAATAATAATCGTCTAGCAATATTAATATTTTCAGGGCTTTCTGTGGGCATTTCTACTAATACTCCATCTTCCAATTCATAGCGAGTATCTATGCCCTCATCGTAGGCAAGGTATTCTTCAAGAGTAAAAATCTGGGGGGTAATTGGAGTTGTAACCATAGAGCCTCCGTGATTGTTTCCTTAATTTTACCTTGAGCCGGGGATGTCGTATTTTCTGCTCTGAATTTAGATCATCCCCGCAGCCCTAGACTAGCTTGGTTGTTTTTCTGGCAACAAGCATTTATCAGAATCACAACCCGCCGGGCCCACTTCCCCCATGTCGTTAACTGGAGTGCCGAGGTCGTGAGCCATGAGTGCAGCATAAAAGTCTGCTGTCCGTTGACGATCGGCTACCCCTTGCATCAACTCATCGTAGGTTTCCTTCTCAATGGGTTCAAAGGGCAACCGAGGGAAAGTCTGGTGGTCGTCAAATCTTGCCAACAAAGCCGCCGAAATATAACCCTGATCATCCCGAATGGCTTCGTAGATGCGCTTACCCAAACTTTCAATCTCAGGTTCCCGGAGTTCGATCGTGGCACTGGTGTTATGGCGAGTGTAGAACCTCTGCACCTGCATATAGAAATCCATCTGGGCAAGGGCGGAGAATTTGCTGATCTCGATGGAGTCTGCCCCCGGTAAATCTGCCCAAGACACGGCCACGGGAATTTCCACCAGCCATTCTGTACACCGGGGATCAAAGGGATCATTGAGCAGATTACCCTTTTCATCTTTGTCAGTTTGGGAAGGAATCACCGTATAGCCATAGTCCATACAAGCTAGAGCCACTGCATCATTTTCCTAAAGGTAATCCGGCGGATAAAACGCTGGGGCTTTGGGCGGATGCCAGCCGGGGGATGCTCCTGTCAATAGACTTTTTGTGCCACTAGGTTGCACGGTAGTAC
>JAAUUE010000017.1 GCA_012031635.1 Coleofasciculaceae cyanobacterium SM2_1_6
GCCGGGAGTTCTGACTCCAGAAATGGTGCGATCGATGGCAGAGGATCCGGTGGTATTTGCCATGGCGAACCCCATTCCCGAAATTCAACCAGAACTAGTCAAAAATGATGTGGCAGTGATGGCAACTGGTAGGAGTGATTATGCCAACCAGATTAATAATGTCTTGGCGTTTCCGGGAGTTTTCCGGGGCGCGATCGACTGCCGAGCCTCCGAAATTACCCCCAATATGTGCCTAGAAGCCGCCTATGCGATCGCCTCTTTGATCAATCCCGCCGAATTAACTAAGGAATACGTGATTCCCTCGGTCTTTGACAAACGAGTTGCCACCGTAGTCGCCGCCGCCGTCCAAAGAGCCGCCAGACAGGATGGCATTGCCAAACTCTAGGACTAAAAATCTAGGTAAAAGTTACTGGATGGGGGATAGTTCTCTGGGACTACTGATGCAAAGATAATCGAGAGGTAATTGTTGCTTGAATTTCTGCTCCGGCTAATTGTTCAGATAACTTTAGCTCATAGACTTTTTGGAGATTCAACCATAATTCTGCCCTCGTCCTCAACCAATATCCCAAGCGCAAAGCCGTATCCGCCGTCATCCCCCTCTGTCCATTCAAAATTTGTGTAATTCGATTAGGAGGAATGTAAAGCGATCGAGCCAGTTCTGAAGCACTGATACCTAGTTCCTGAATTTCGTCAGCTAAAATTTTGCTGGGGTGAAGAAGAGGTCTTGCCATAATCTTATGCTTCTTCGGATAAATCCATTTCACTGAGATAACATTTACTTAATGAGCAAACTAGATAAATTGATCCAGAAACTCTTAAGAAATCCGCCAGAATTAAGTTATGACGATGTTTACTATATCCTCACTCAGTTTGGCTTTCAAGAAATTTCTAGCAAAGGTAGCCATCACACCTTCCGTAACGAGCAAAAATCAAAAATAACCATTCCTAAACAAGGAGGTCAAGCCGTTAAAAGAAATTATCTTAAGCAAATTGTGAAACTCCTAGAACTAGATAAATAAAACTATGAATACTACCCAAATCCTCAAAACCCTAGAAGATTACACAAATCTCAATTATCCGATCACTTTTTATCCTGAAGTAGAAGGAGGTTACACCGTTCTGATTCAAGATTTACCCGGCTGTATCTCGACTGGCGAAAATCTCCAAGAAGCTATGGAAAATATTCTAGATGCCAAACAACAATGGCTAGAAGTTGCGATTCAATATCAAGACCCGATCCCTCTTCCTTCAAATATGAGCTAATCCCCTTGCTCTAGGGCGAAGTTAAATTATCTATGAAAAATCCCCCCAGCTTGATAGTTGAGGGGTTTCTGATGTTAATACAATCTAAATTTCAGAGTTGCTCTAGATTTAGGAAATTTATGTTCTAGAACAAGCCAAGGGTGAAGGACTTGTCGATCGGGAAGGTAGCACCGATACCCAGCCAGAGAGTTACAGCCGTACCAAACAGGAAAATGCTGGTTGCAATGGGGCGGCGGAAAGGATTTTGAAACTTGTTAACGCTTTCGATGAAGGGAATCAAGATCAAGCCGAGGGGAATCGCACCAGTAGCAGCAATACCTAGGAGTTTGTTTGGCAGGACTCGGAGGAGTTGGAAGCTAGGGTATAGATACCATTCAGGCAAAATTTCGAGGGGGGTGGCAAAGGGGTTGGAAGGCTCACCCACCATCGCCGGATCCAGCACAGCTAGACCGATGCAGAGGGCGATCGTCCCCATGATTACCACCGGAAAGATGTAGAGTAGGTCGTTCGGCCAAGCGGGTTCGCCGTAGTAGTTGTGACCCATGCCTTGAGCTAGTTTGGCTCTGAGGGCGGGGTCGGCTAGATCTGGCTTTTTGATAGTTGCCATAGAGTTCTCCTTAATTAAAATAACGATTGCGGGGGTTAGCTACTGGGTAGAGACCCAGGGCTAGAGATTGTGGAATTTATGTTGTTTAATTCTAATGCTTTTCCTGCTCTTAAACCACTAGGAGTGGCTTTCAGGAAAATTATGGGTAGGCATTCTGGCAATGCTGAAGAATGGTTTCTTAGAGAGGACCAGAAATCCCTTGCTTGCGGATCATAATGAAGTGGAGCAACATGAAGACCACAATAAACCAAGGTAAAACAAAGGTGTGTAAGCTATAGAACCGGGTCAGGGTAGCTTGACCAACACTGACATCGCCCCGGAGGAGTTCGACCATGGCATCACCAATGACGGGAATCGCTGCCGGTACACCAGAGACGATTTTCACCGCCCAGTAACCAACTTGATCCCAAGGCAGGGAATAGCCAGTCACACCGAAGCTAACGGTGATTACAGCCAAGATTACTCCTGTCACCCAAGTTAATTCTCTGGGCTTTTTGAAACCACCAGTCAGGTATACCCGGAAGGTGTGGAGGATCATCATCAATACCATCATGCTGGCAGACCAACGGTGAATGGAACGAATCAGCCAGCCAAAGTTGACTTCATTCATCAAGTACTGTACAGAGTTGAAAGCCTCGGTGACAGTGGGCTTGTAGTAGAAGGTCATGGCAAAGCCAGTGGCAAATTGGATAATAAAACAGACTAAGGTAATGCCGCCCAGACAGTAGAAGATGTTGACATGGGGGGGGACATACTTGCCAGAGATGTCATCGGCGATCGCCTGAATTTCCAGACGTTCTTCAAACCAGTTAAAGAGCTTTGATTCTCTTACTTCTTTTGTAAACATGAAGCTAGAACTCCTAGAATTATTGCTATTGATTGCTTATGGGAAAGGGCAAGCCATTTTACTTTTTGGAATTATCGGTTGCCCTCGATCGAGTATAAACCTGAGAAATTTTAACTTATCTCTATACGAAATGTAACATAGTGCCAAGAATTATGGGCAAGAATTGACGGTGAAAAATAGTAAAAAAATAGTAAAAAGTTAATCTAGGCGGCAACTTGGCTCAGCGACGGCTCAACTTGTTAAAAAATTAACCTAAAATTAAGCCTACAATAATTTCTAAGGGAAAATTTGTAAAATTTAGTTATTGGCCCTTGACAGGATTTTTTTATTTCTTCAAAAATTCGTTTAATTTGCAAGTTATGTACATAAAAATTTTTTTAGTGGGATTGTTACTGATTTGCCAATTATTTTGGTCGGGATTTGTGGCAACTCCGGGAGCGATCGCCTTCAGCAGTAATCAAAATCTAGTGGCGGAGGTCTGGCGGATTGTTAATCAGGCGTACCTTGACGATAGTTTCAATCACCAAAACTGGTGGCTAATTCGGGAAAATACCTTGAAGGAGAAGCTAGATAACCAAGAGCAGACCTACACAGCGATTAAGGAAATGTTGGCAACCCTAGACGACCCCTTTACTCGGTTTTTACCGCCGGATCAATACCGGGGCTTGAAGGTGAATACCTCTGGGGAACTATCGGGGGTAGGTTTGCAGATCATGATCAACCCTGAAACTAAAGCCCTAGAAGTCATTTCTCCCCTCGAAGGCTCCCCCGCAGCCAAGGCAGGAATTCAACCCAAGGACACGATCGTCTCCATTGACGGCATCCCTAGTTCTACCCTGACCCTCGATGAGGCAGCCACAAAAATGCGGGGCAAGATTGGCACAAAGGTGAAACTGCTGGTACAAACGCCGGGACAAGAACCTGCGGAGGTGGAACTGCAACGCGATCGAATTACCCTCAACCCCGTCTATGCCCGTATGGATGACAGCACAGGACAAGCGATCGGCTACATTCGCCTCACTCAGTTTAGTGCCAACGCTACCAAAGAAGTCGCCCATGCGATCGCCAACCTCGAAGACCAGGGAGCCACGGGTTATATCCTCGATCTCCGCAACAATCCGGGGGGGTTACTCCAAGCTGGCATTGATGTCGCCCGTCTCTGGCTCGATGAAGCTCCGGTAGTATATACAGTTAATCGCCAAGGAATGCTAGGGAGTTTTACCTCCAATGATCCGGCGCTAACCCAAGCTCCCCTGACAGTGCTAGTAAATCAGGGAACCGCTAGCTCTAGTGAAATTTTGGCAGGAGCTTTGCAAGATAACGGCAGAGCCAAATTGGTGGGGGAAACGACCTTTGGTAAAGGTTTAATTCAGTCTTTGTTTGATCTAGAAGGCGGCTCTGGGTTGGCGGTGACGGTGGCAAAATATGAAACCCCCAATCATCGAGATATCAATAAATTGGGGATTACTCCCGATCAAGTCATTCCCTCAGAACTATTGACCTTTAGCCAAGTGGCGACTCCTGAAGATGATCAATATCAAGCCGCCCTAAAACTGGTGACCAACAATATTCAACTTGCCAGAAGCAATCAATTAGCTGGTTAAGGTCGATCGAGAAGTCAATTACCCTTTGTTAACCAATCTTCATAAACTAATGTAAACTTGTGTAAAGTCTTATAAGTTTTTTAAAAGTTTTTTGGAGAAAATTCCCATGACAAAATCTACCCCTATCCCCACCGTTGCCCCCCAAGTCTTAGAACCAAAATTTGGCTTTAATGAGTATGCCGAGCGCTTGAATGGCAGAGCGGCAATGGTGGGCTTTGTCCTGACCTTGGCGATCGAGTATGTCACCGGAAAGGGTGTTTTAGCATGGCTGGGCTTAGGCTAATATTTGGGCTAGTGTTTGCCTTTGGTTTAAATAAAAAATATGGATTTCACCCTCAGACCCTTGAAGTTGTACCGATGAGTTGTCAACCCTTTAAGGGTTTTCTGTTGCCCTATTATTTGGCTTGTAGTAAGGATGAAAGTTTCATGGAGTGCATTGCTAGAATGAGTAGTATTACTTACCTCAGAAATCAGGGATAATTGAGGAATGACTAGACGACAAAAACTATTTCAGAGACTCTTAAATAATAATAAGAATTTTGCCTTTGATGACCTAATAGTTGTAGTGGAGAGCTTTGGCTTTCGGTTAATTCGGATCAACGGCAGCCATCATATTTTCCAACATCCAGATATCTCAGAACAAATCAACCTCCAAAACCATAAAGGAAAAGCCAAACCCTATCAAATTAGCCAATTTCTTAGACTAGTAGAAATCCATAATCTATCCCTAGACGATCAACCATGAAAGACTACCACATCAACCTTTTCTATAGCTCCGCAGATGGAGGCTATATTGCTGATATTCCAGACCTAAAATTTTGTTCAGCCTTTGGAGAAACCCCAGAAATTGCCTTGCAAGAAGCCTTGATCGCCAAAACCGCATGGTTAGCCGCCGCCCAAACCACCGGAAAACCCATCCCCGTTCCCACCTATCGCCCCGCCATCTATCAAGCCATAAATAATTAAACTTCCTATTTCTCCGACCCCAAAATGGCATAATGAGCCTAAATCAATTCATAAACTTAAGATGACTTTTTATCAAAAAGACCCGATCCTTGAAGACCTAGGACAAAGGATTTTAGGGGCAACATGGCAAGAATTTCCCTCCCTTGCTCGCAACCAGATCGCCATGACTTGGCTAGTTTATAGTCCGCCGTTTCCCGTGAATACTGGGGGAGCGATCGCCACCGAGGAGTTTTGGAAGTATCCTGTCCGGGGCTTTGGTTATCGGGGCTTGGAGCTATTTTACCCGGCTAGTGTGGTGAAGCTATTCTACCTAGTGGCGGTACAGGAATGGCTGGAAAAGGGGATGATCTCGACTTCTCTGGAACTGGCTCGATCGATCCACGAAATGATCGTTAAATCTAGCAATGATGCTACAAGTCTAGTGGTAGATATGCTCACTGGCACAACTAGCGGGCCAGAATTACCCCCAGAACCCTTCAAAACTTGGCAAAACCAGCGCAATATTGTGAATCGCTATTTTCAATCCTTGGGCTGGGAAGAGCTAGAAGGGATTAATGTCAACCAGAAAACTTGGGGAGATGGGGCTTATGGGCGAGAGCGAGCCTTTTTAGGAGAGTTTCGAGAAAATCGGAATCAACTCACCACCGATGCTACGGCGAGATTACTTCATAGTATTGTGGGCGGGGTAGCGGTGACGGCGGAGCGATCGCAGGTGATGCTTAATCTCCTCGAACGCAAGTTAGACCCAGAGCTATGGCAACAAGACCCGGAAAATCAAATCCAAGGTTTTCTCGGCGAGGGTTTACCACCGGGGGCAAAAGTGTGGTCAAAGGCGGGTTGGATGAGCCAAGTCCGTCACGATGCAGCTTATATTGAACTCCCTCAAGGATTTCCCTGTACCCTAGTGGTGTTTACGGAAGGAGCAGCCAACAGCAAAAATGAATTAATCCTACCCTTCATCGCTCAACAGGTAGCCCGTGCCATGAGTTCTGTAACCAGCACAGACAATGGGATTTAACCATGGGCAGTACCATGGGCAGTTTGAATTTGTGGAAATTCGATCGAAAAAACTCACAGGAATGGCAGACTCGGATTAGGGGCTTCAGAGCAAAGGTGAAAATTTATAACGAATTGCGGATTTTTGGAAAAACTCTTGAGAAAATAAGATTTCTTTACATCTAAAACTGAAAACTTGGCTCTCTTCTCAAAACTAGTCCATCTAGCCAATTTTTATGCCTTTAACTTCTCAATTCTAACTACTTCCATAAACCATAAATCTTCTAGATTATAGACCTATGTTTCCTACCCAGCGTCCCCGTCGTCTCCGCCATCACCCCCAACTCCGCCGGATGGTGCGCGAAAATGTCTTGACCACCAACGATTTAATTTATCCCCTGTTTGCAGTGCCGGGAACAGGAGTTGCCGTAGAAGTGAAATCGATGCCGGGGGTTTATCAGCTATCGATCGATAAAATTGTCGAAGAAGCCAAGGAAGTCTATGATCTGGGGATTCCGGCGATTATTCTTTTTGGGATTCCTGACGACAAAGACACCGAAGCCACAGGAGCTTGGCATGATTGTGGCATTGTCCAGAAGGCTGCCGCCGCCGTGAAAAAAGCCGTCCCCGAATTAATCGTAATTGCTGATACCTGTTTGTGCGAATACACCAGTCATGGGCACTGTGGTTACTTGGAAGTGGGAGATTTAACTGGCAGAGTCCTTAACGATCCCACCTTGACTCTGTTAGGAAAAACCGCCGTTTCCCAAGCCCAAGCCGGGGTTGATATTATTGCGCCTTCGGGGATGATGGATGGATTTGTCCAAAGTATCCGCCAAGCCCTCGATACTGCGGGGTTCCAAGATATTCCTATTCTTTCCTACGCTGCGAAGTATGCCTCTGCCTACTATGGACCATTCCGGGATGCGGCAGATTCTACCCCCCAGTTTGGCGATCGCCGCACCTATCAGATGGATCCGGGCAACTCCCGGGAAGCCATCAAAGAAATCGACCTCGATGTGGCAGAAGGAGCCGATATGCTCATGGTCAAACCCGCCCTCGCCTACATGGATATTATTCACCAAGTCAAACAAGCCAGCAATCTACCCGTCGCCGCCTACAATGTCTCTGGGGAATATGCCATGGTGAAGGCGGCAGCGCTCAATGGTTGGATTGACGAAGAACGGGTAGTGATGGAAACCATGCTGGGCTTCAAGCGGGCAGGAGCGGATTTGATCTTGACTTACCACGCTAAAGATGTGGCTCGCTGGCTTGATTAAGAAATACTCTCGTCTAGAAATCAAAATCATATCAAATCCGCTTTATGCAGACTAATGGATTTAGGCTTAAATCTTCTGGGCGCAAGCCTTGCGCCCCTACCTCCATAATCGGACTTGATATTAGTTGCTAGAAACTTTTGCTGAGGATTAACTATCTAGAGCGTCTATAGCCATCAGAAAATTAACTCTAGAATTAGCTTTAGAATTAGCAATGATCCCCAAAAATTAACTATGTCTAAAATATCTCTGCCCCGTCGTCTTTCTCTTGCAGTTTTCGCAACTTTCACGATCGCCCTGGGTGCTGCCCCTAGTTGGGCGGGGGATCCTTTTCGGAGTAGTAATCCCCGGAATATTAATAGTAATACCGAGGCAGCTTTTCGATCGATCTTCCAAGAAGGAAACTATCCCGCCGCCCAAGCCTATCTCCAACAGGCAGAGGTTAGTAATGCCCAAGAGCCTCTGGTGTATGCCATGATTGCTGCCCTTGCCCATACCCAAGAAGACTGGGAAACCCTCGATCGCTACGGCGCAAAAACCCTAGAAACTGCTCAACAGATCATGGCTAGTGATCCACTCCGGGGGCATATGTACACCGCCGTTGGTAATTTTTTGCAGGGAGCCGCCAGTCTCCGCCGGGGGGAACGGGTGGGGATTCTCCTCAAGCTCCAGCAAGTATTTCAATCTCTGGAGCAGGCAAGTAAAATTTCTCCCCAAGACCCAGAGTTAAATCTCCTTAAGGGTTATATGGATCTACTCTTGGCGGTGCATCTGCCCTTTTCTAGCCCAGAGCAAGCCATTACAAAACTCCAAAGCTACGGGACTCCCGACTATCTGGTATATCGGGGGATTGCCATTGCCCATCGAGATTTAAAGAATTATCCCCAAGCTCTGGAATATGTCGATCGAGCCTTAGCGATTACCCCCAATAACCCAGAACTCCACTACCTCAAAGCCCAGATCATTTTCCGCCAAGGTAATAATGATCAACGCGCCCTCAGGCTATTTAACCGAGTTATGGCGAAACAGGAACAACTGCCCCGGACTCAAGTTGCCCAAATTGTCTACGAGCGCTGCGTTACAGAAAATCGCCTAGATGCCGGAGTGAGAGATTGTGCGGGGCAGATGAATACAGTTAGGCAAAATGCTGGTTCCTAGTGATTGCCAGAGTAGCTTGGGGAACTGAAGTTCTTACCTGTCTAAGCTCTAGCAAGTCATCTAATCTAATCTAAAGATATTGATTAAAGACTTTAACTGCTTGTTGGACACCATTTTCGGCACGGATTGATTGACCGAGGGCCGCAGCACACTTCTGGATACTGGCATTTTTCGTTACCGTTTGCATGGCGATCGCTAGACGGTCTAGGGATAATTCTTTTCTAGGGATGGGTTGTGTCCCCACGCCTAGACGGGCTACTTGGTTGCCCCAGAAGGGCTGATCGGCAAAAAATGGGACAACGATCGCAGGAACCCCAGCCCTTAATCCCGCCGCCGTAGTTCCCGCCCCGCCGTGATGCACCACCGCCGCCATCTGAGGAAATAGCCAATCGTGGGGAATAGATTCCAGCTTAAAAACCGTATCGGGTAAATCAGCCTTGCGAAGACCGCCCCAACCTGTGAGCAAAATTCCTCGCTGCCCTGATTTTTTCAACGCCTCTAGGACAATTTCCGCTACCTGCTCGGGATGACGATTGGTCATACTCCCAAAACCTATATAAATCGGGGGTTTATCCGCAGCCAGAAAATCTACCAAGTCAGCAGGAGGGGAAAAATCCGCAGGCTTATCCAAAAACCAGTAACCCGTAATATGCATTGTCGCCGTCCAATCCCTAGGCTTGGGAATTACGGCGGAGCTATAGCCGTAGAGCAAAGGGTCTCCCCGACGTTCAGTTAAAGTCCAAGGATCCTGCCAAGGGGGAATTTCTGGTAATTGGAGAGTCGATCGCCGCCATTGGTTGACGACTTGGCGGGAGGCTTGCCACTGCACTTGTCGCATTAAGGAATAGCTCGATCGATTGTACAGCTTTCCTAACCAAGGAATTTCTGGCAATAGCGCCGTGGGAAAGGCTGCCGTCGCACTTATGGGGACTAGGGAAGCTAGGTAAAAAGGAATTCCTAGGGCTTCAGCAATACCTTCACACCCCGGAACCATGATACTGCCGATTAGAGCCTCCGTCCCCTGACAAGCAGCCCAAGCATCGGCGAGCATAGTGGCAAAGGCTGGACCAAAGGTTTTCTGCATCCAACGAATTAAGTTAATCCCATTGCCAGATTCCAGCATTTTTTGTCCTGCTGCCGAGGCCATTAATTCTTGGGGGTTGGCATGGATCGGGGCAAAATCTAGACCATAGCTGCACAGCCAAGATTCAAAAATGGGGCTGGTGGCAATCTGTACTTGATGTCCGGCTTGCAGTAAGCCTACACCGAGGGCGACATAGGGTTGGATATCGCCACGGGAGCCGATCGTCAAAATAGTAATACGCATTGTTGTTGGGCAAGATTGTTGGGCAAGATTGTTGGGCAAGATTGAACTAGATTTAATTCTCAGGTAGTCATCCGGTGATCAGGGTATCGACAAAACTAGCGGATTGGAGCGATCGACCCAATTGATACTGAGTGTAGTCTCGCAAAATGCGTTCAATTTTGCGCCACGGGGCCTCGGGGAAGAGTTGGGGCAGGAGGGGTTGGGCTAATTGTTGCAATAGAGAAAGCTCAAGGGCTGTTAGGGTAATGGCAGGCAAAGGCTGTTCTAATTCTAGAGGTTCCAAACTCAAAGCGCCCCCTAACTGGGGATTAAAACCCACTAACCAGTCTGTCTGGGCAAAATTAGGCGTTAGTGTAGTTTGAGTTAGGCAGCAGGTCTGGACTTGGGGAGACAAACCTACTAGGACTAAAATATGAAAAACGGCTTGGGCGAGGTGGGCAAGGAGGGGTGTAGTTGCTCTGGGGGGTAGGGCTTCGATGCGCCGCAGGTGTTCAGTAAAAATTGCAAATAACTGCTCTTGGGGCTGGTCGCTGAGGGCGTAGGCGATAACAATTTCGGCTAGGTACTGACAAGCGGTGAGTTTCCCCAAATCTTTACTCAAGCCGGGGTAAACTTGCTGGGTTTCGGCTTGGATCATTTTATCTAGCGATCGACCAGAGACAATCAATAAATCATTAACAATAAATAAGCCACTCCGGGGACTCAGGGAGTTTTTCTGTTTCCTTGCCCCCGGAGCCACCAGTTTAATTAACCCATGTTCTTTGGTTAAGACCGTCAAGAGGCGATCGGCTTCCCCCAAGGGCATGGTTTTGAGATTGATTCCCGTTGCTTTGTAAGTCCCACTCATATTTCTAGCTTAACGGAAAATCATCCCGGACTTACCCCAAAATTAGTTCCTAGAATCTAGTCAATAAAGGGAGTACATTTACCGCCTAGCCCGTTGACGATCGTGCAGGTGTTACTTGTCAGCAGGTTAACGTAGGTATCTCCCGGTGTTCCCGGTGCGCCTAGACCATCCCCAAAAATAGGTGTATCTGCTACTTTGACCTGAGCTTCTTTTGCCACCACCTGCATTAACCCCGGATTCACGTTGGCTTCTGGAAATACCGTAGGGGCTTTGGTTGCCTTGATATCTTCGACGAGGGCTGCAACTCTGGTTGCTGTGGGTTGTTCTTCGGTGGTAATGCCCTGCAAGGCTCCGTTAAGAGTGATACCGTAGGCAGTAGCGAAGTAGCCCATGGATTCATGGGTGGTGACTAATTTCTTTTGATTTGCCGGAATTGTATTAACTTGAGCTTTGATCCAAGTGTCAATAGCCTGTAGTTTCTTGGTCAGGTTGGCTGCATTTGTGGTGTAGCGATCGGCATTTTCTGGGGAAAGGGTCTTGAGTTGATCCCGGACTACCTGCACCATCTGCACTCCATACTGGGCATTGTGCCAAACGTGGGGATCAAATTCTCCATGATCATGCCCTGCGGCTTTCTCTGTTTTCGCAGCTTCACCAGTAGCAGTTTCTTTTTCGTGGTCATGATCGTGGTCGTGATCATCTCCTTTAGCTTCGTTGCTGTGATCATGTTCCTCAGCTTTGATGGGGTTCGGCACTGCCACTTCACTAACGGCGACTTTGGTGGCGGGAGATTGGCTGGTGGTAATCATTTTAATCAGCCCCGGCTCGAAGCTATAACCGCCGTAGAGAATTAATTTTGCCTGCTCGATCGCGCGTTTATCCTCTGGGGTTGCTTGGTAATTATGGGGATCAGTCCCCGCCTCAATTAAACAATCAAGATTAACCGTCGTCTGGGCAATCTCTTTGGTGATATCACACAAAACACTATGGGTGACAACTACCCTAGGCAAGTCTTGGGTAGTCATAACCGGATTAGAAACGGAGTCGGGATTGGCACTTACAGGGGCATTCTCTGTGGTAGCTGTGGGTTGGCTCCCGCAGCCTGTCAAGCTCAAGGCGAGGGTTATAATCCCTAGACTGAGTTTTGGAAACAAAGATGGATATCTAAATGGATATCTAATTTGATTTTTAACTTGATTTTTAACTTGAGTTCTAATTTGGAAATACATAATTATTTGGCTCCTTAATAAATTGTGCATGAACTACGTTGGGTAGCTTGTGGTGGCACGATCGTGTACCGGAAAAATCATGAACCGGGGAAAATATGCTAAAAGTTTAACCCCTAAAAATTGCAGTCCTATTTTCGGTAATGAGTATCATTATTTTGGTATTATAGGGCAAGCCATGAGAATCATTATCATTTTCTAACTATTCATGTTGAGAGTCCAAGACTTAAGCGTTAATTATCAAGGGGTTCCCGCCCTGACCGGAGTTAGTTTCACCGTCAATCCCGGTAGCTTGGTAGGCATCCTTGGACCCAATGGAGCCGGAAAAAGTACCCTTGTCAAAGCAATGCTGGGCTTAGTGCGATCGACTCAGGGCTTAGTGGATTACCACAATCAACCGTTGCAAAGACAACTAAACCAGATTGCCTACGTTCCCCAACGATCGCAAATTGATTGGGATTACCCAGTAACTGTGGCGCAGGTGGTGATGATGGCGCGGACGGTTCCTACGGGTTGGGGGCGATCGCCCGGTCGTCAGGCTCGGCTGCTAGTCCGGGAGGCTCTGCTCCGGGTAGGCATGGAAAATTATAGCGATCGCCAAATTGGTGAACTATCGGGGGGGCAGCAACAGCGCATGTTTTTAGCCCGTTCCCTCGCAACTCAGGCTAGTTTGTTATTTTTTGATGAGCCTTTTAGTGGGATCGATCGCCAAACCGAAGAAATTATGTTTGATATTTTTACCGAATTAAAAGCCGCCGGGAAAACTATCCTCGTCATCAGTCACGACCTCGGCGAGAGTCTCAAAAACTATGACTATCTATTAATGCTGAATAAAGAACTAATTGCGGCAGGAACCAAGCAAGAAATTTTTAATAAAGCCAATTTACATAAATGCTACGGTCGGAACTTAAATATGTCGATGGTCTGCTGAGACTAAAGTAATTTTTTCAATTTTTGCGCCTTCTACCAAGAGATTGATAGCTGATCAATTACATCACGGTGGGATAATACTCGTGAACATAACTCCCAGCCATCGGGATCGATTGTTTATTGGTAGCGAATCTCGAAGACATCACGGGTCTGATGGCGGAGATGGATATACTCGTCCATGATGATTTCTAATTTTTCTTAGCTGTGGAGTAGGACTTCTACTTCGCAGGGAGCTTGATTCCATCTCTCTTTGAGAGCAGTTTCCCCCCCGACTTTAGAAATAGCAATATCATTTATGCCTAATTTGCTGTTGCAGATAATCTGCACCTTGGGAATATTGGCATCCGATATTACATCCGTTACCCAGACAGCGATCGCAGTTCTTGGCATAGCGGCAACTCGCCAGTGTTTCCTATGCTAGGCTACAGGAGTAGAACCTGCTACTTAGAATAGCTATGATATTGGCTGAGTATAATTATATTTTGTATGATTACCGCAAGAGAAAGCTTTTTAAGATTTACCCCTGAAGAATATTTTGCCCGGGAAGAGTAACAGTTACATCGTTATGAATATATTGATGGTGAAGTTTATGCCATGAGTGGCGGAACCATAAATCATAGCGAGATTGCCTCAAGACTTAATCGGATATTGGGAAATCATTTAGAGGATAGTGGCTGTAGGACTCTCAATTCCAATGCAAGAGGTCTATTTTTCAAAGCAAATTTCAAAGTAAATTTCAAAGCAAAATTAAATGGGTGTTAATGATTGGTCTGCCTCTAACTATTTTGGCGGGTCTAGGAGTGGCTTTTTTATTACCCACCTCTTCTAAATGTTGTCAAAATATAGTCGTTGCCATAGTAGTAGTCGAGTGGAACCCCGGCGCTGTCGGGGTTCCACTCCAAAAATTGTCCTAACCAGCTTGGCGGTTACTATAAATCTCAGCAATTGGCGGCAAGACAGAATATTGGGGTGATCAACCGGGGGCAACAGGCATTTTATTTTGAAAATAATCAGTTTGCCAATGCGATCGCTGAACTAGACCTTGGTATTGATCCCCAGATTGTAGGAAATCCACACTATGAATATTTCCAAAAGGTCGATCGAGAACTAGCAATTACCTACGCCCACAGTAAAAATTCCCAATTCAAGAGTTATCTAGGAACAGTTTTTGTAGAATCCACGGCGGGGAGCGATCGAGAGCCGTCCATGCAAAGGATCCTCTGTGAACTTGCCCAACCCCAACCCCTCGCAACTATCAGGATCGATCGCCAGCATGGGACTATTTTTTGTCCCCAAGAAAGTACAGATTTGGCTAACTAAGTTGTTATGTATAAAGCTATTTTAAGTCTTGAAAAATCATTTAAAATTCCTTCTAAAATCCCTTCTAAACTTTTATCTGATTTCGTCCAAACTTATAGTGATAGACAGATTAATTAGGACAAGCCCAGATACGTTGGCTGAGCGAAGTCGAATTTATGCTGAGCGTTGTCGAAGTAGCCGAATTCATTCCAACTTTTATGGCAGTGACTATAACAATTATTCCCGATTTACAGATAATTTAATTGCCTTATAAAATGTCTTTTTCTTTGGAATTAATACTCTTAGTTATGAGATTTATTTTGTAGAATTGATTAAAAATAGCTTCTATTCGGTTATTTGGCAAAACAACACCTTTGCGAGTAAGATAACAATCCGGCAATATTTCCCCTCATCCATCTCAACTCCCAGCTTTCTCCCGCCCACCCCGACAATCTGGATCCAGTCATCTGGCTTGGTCGATCGCCCCCTTTTGTATAGTTTTCAAGGTAATCTCAAGCTAAGTTTTAAGGAAATTCCTGATTGTAATATTTCTGTACTAAACACTACAGCTAGTGTAACATTTCCTAACCTTTCCAAAACTTCAACCTAGATATAGGTTTATTGTAAAAATTATCACTGGACTTTTGCGATGACAACCGCTATGATGGAGACTATTCTAGCTACCCCCAAAGCCGTGAACTACGAGCCACTCCACCACAAGTATCGTCCCCAGACTTTTGCCGACTTGGTGGGGCAAGAAGCGATCGCTGCGACCCTAACCAACGCCATCACGAGCCAGCGTATTGCTCCTGCCTACTTATTCACAGGTTCTAGGGGTACAGGTAAGACTTCTAGCGCCAGAATCTTAGCAAAATCTCTCAACTGTTTAGCATTCAATAAACCGACCCCAAAGCCTTGCGGTGTCTGCGATGTCTGTCGAGGAATTGCCCACGGCGTAGCCATGGATGTGATCGAAATTGATGCTGCTAGTAATACTGGGGTTGATAACATTCGAGAAATTATTGAAAAATCACATTTTGCCCCCGTTCAATGTCGCTACAAAGTATATGCTATTGATGAGGTTCATGGATTAACAAATCAGGCATTTAATGCCCTCTTAAAAACCTTAGAAGAACCGCCGGAAAGAGTAGTTTTTATCCTCGCTACTACTGATCCCCAACGAGTTTTACCAACGATTATTTCTCGGTGTCAACGCTTTGATTTTCGTCGGATTCCCCTCGAATCAATGGTGGCGCATTTACTCTGGATTGCCCACCAAGAAAAAATAAATATTACTGAAGAAGCCGTACGTTTAGTTGCCCAAATCTCCCAAGGGGGACTCCGGGATGCGGAGAGTTTATTAGACCAGTTGAGTTTGCTCAAGGATGGGGTGACGGCAGAGAAGGTGTGGGATTTGGTGGGGGCAGTATCAGAAATTGACCTGTTGGCTATGGTGCAGGCGATCGCCGAGGGAGATCATGAAACTATTATTAACCGGGCTAGAAACTTGATGGATCGGGGCAAGGAACCCATGATTGTCCTCCAAAACCTCGGCGGGTTTTACCGGGATTTACTCATTGCCAAAACCGCTCCCCATAGCACTGATCTGGTTGCCCTCACCGCCAGCACTTGGCAACAACTCACCCAAGAGGCAAATCGCTGGACGACAGATAAAATTCTGGCTGGCAGCAAATATCTCCGGGATAGTGAAGTTCAAATCAAAAATACGACCCAGCCCCGGCTCTGGCTAGAAGTAACTTTACTCGGTTTACTATTGCCGGATCAGAGTGGCGTGATGCCTTTACTAGCTGCGCCGGGAGTTGCTGCCGCTAAAGTTCCTGCCGGACAGGTAGGTTCTCCCAATCATGAGGGGGCTGTAGTCTCTGGTCATGCTGCTGCTACAGGCGATCGAGCCAACGGCTATACCAATGGTCAAAATGGTCAAAATGGTCATGCCCCTCAATCCCCAGAACTAACTTCGGGAGCAATAAATCCTGTAGAGGTTTCTGAGCAAAACTCAAACGCTGCCCCCCCAGAACCAGAAGTTGATGAAATGCTGGAAACTTGGCAGGAAGTGGTGGAGCATATCCCCATGTTGTCTACTCAGGCTTTTTTGACTCAGCACTGTTGTTTGCTGCAATTTGATGGAGTAGTCGCAATTATTGGTATCACTAATCAAAACCTCGTGAGTACTGCCAAGCGCAAGCAAGAGGAAATTGAAAATGCTTTTACGAAACTTTGTGGCAGAAAAGTAGTAGTACAATTGCAGATCGGCAAAAAATTACCAATCCCAGAAACTCCTGAAAATTCTCCCAGCCCCCAACCTTCCTCAGCCCCGACAACATCTTCTGTACAGGAGCCAAAAAATGACTACGTTAACGGAGCCAATGGCTCTGGGGTAAATCAGGGAAATGGGGTTTCTTCTGGCAACGATCATGGTGGTGGCAGTTACCCTCAGTATGCTAGTGCCAAGGCTAATAATGGTAACGGTCATGGAAGTAATGGCAATAACGGTCATGGCAATACTAATGGCAATGGTCAGGTGGCTAGTCGATCGACCTCTCCTACTCCCGGATTTGCGATCGAACCCCCCCGCGCTACTTCTGGCGTTTCTCAGGTCGCGGTGATTCCCGTCCCGCCTGCCTCCTCTACAAACCTCACCAACCAAGTCTCAACTCCAAATTTTGCTCTCAAGGCTACAGAAACGCCCTCAGAAATACCCCTAGAAACGTCTACAGAAAGCCTAGAAGGGGAGAACCTGAGCAGCGATCGAGCATCTTTGGCAGCACTGGAACAAATTAGTAATTTTTTTTGATGGCAACATTATCAACTTAGACGGCGTATTTTAGCTAGACTAGGGAGATATAACCTTGGTTTTTCGTTAGGATTTTTGTGGGATGGGTGTCGATAATTTCCCGAAGGGTACTGCCAATCATGAAGATAATCCCCCAAGAGAGCGATTGTACTGGCTTGCTTGGTCACAAATTCCCGGGCTTGGTCCTGTGCTACTACGTCGTCTAGAGCAACACTTTGGGACACTAGCCGCAGCTTGGATTGGAACCATGGGAGAATTACAGGAAGTAGAAGGGCTGGGGCAGCAGCTATCAATGCGGATCGAAGAAAATCGATCGACCCTCGATCCCCAGAAATTTCTCGAAGAACACCTGATTAGAAATCCCCACTTCTGGACTCCCGCCGACCCAGATTATCCCCGCTTACTCCTCGAAACTCCTAACCCACCCCCAGTTCTCTACTACCGAGGCAAGCCCAACTCCCTAGAATGCCAAGGAATCACTCCGGCGATCGCCATCGTTGGCACCCGAGACCCTTCTCCCCATGGCAAAAAGTGGACAAAGCGCATAGTTACTGCCCTAGCCAGCCGGGGGTTTCTAATTGTATCGGGAATGGCGGCTGGGATCGATACGGAAGCCCACAGAGCTTGTCTAGAAGCGGGACAAAGGACGATCGCTGTCCTTGGCACTGGCATTGATATTGCCTATCCCCCTCGAAATCAAGGACTGTATCGAGATATTGTCAAACAGGGCTTAGTTGTCAGCGAGTATCCCCAAGGTACACCCCCAGACCGCACCCACTTCCCCCAACGCAACCGAATTATTGCTGGGCTATGCCGGGCTGTGCTGGTCATGGAAGCACCCATGAAATCTGGAGCCTTAATTACTGCCTATATCGCCAATGAATACAACCGGGATGTCTATGCCCTGCCCGATTCTCCAGATAATATCAAGGGTATTGGTTGCCTAAGTTTGCTGAGTAAGGGAGCGCATCCATTTTGGCATGAAGACCAGCTATTAGAAATGTTAGGAGAACTGCCCAATCTAGATACTCTACCCCAAACTCCCTCCCCATCGAACCAACAGGAACTATTTACTACGCTGCCGCCACCGATCGCTCAACTCCCCCCTCACTTGTTAAAAGTCTGGCAAGCAATTCCTCTAGAACAATTACCTTGGATGCGATCGTGCAAGCCATGCACACCAGTGCTGCCGAAGTTGCCGGAGCTTTACTGCAACTAGAACTTCTGGGTCTAATTACTCAATTACCCGGAATGCGCTACCAGAGAAACTAGCCAGTGTAATTACTTAGCTATAGATATTTCATTATTGGGTATCTACCCTACCTTGTACATGTTTACATCCTCTAAGAATTATGCTAATAATTAATAAAGAAGACTTTATAGTCAACCTTTAGTCTAACGTGTTAAATCTTAGAGGGTTAATTCAGTGTTAAAAGCGCCAGAATTAGAAACGCAGGATATAGATTACACCAAGCTCATTGACTTTCTGGTTGCTGGTGACTGGCAACGGGCAGATCAAGAAACCATGAGTCTTATTCTCAGGATTACTGGACGTACGGAAGCAGGCTATCCCAAATCCTCTGATATCAAAAAAATTCCTGCTGATGTAATCCAGACGATCGATAACCTGTGGATTACCCATAGTGATGGGAAGTTTGGCTTTACTCCTCAAAAACAAGTCTGGTTAAAAGCCGAGCAAAACTATACCGAATTTTGTGAAATTCTTGGCTGGCATCGAGACAGTAGCTGGGTAGATTACTCAGAAGTAGATTTTACTCTGAATGCTGTAGTTGGACATCTACCAGCCCTCCTGTTTCCTTACCCCCTTGGAGATACAAAAGTTACTTCCTTTGCCCTTGGTAGTTGGCGTGCAAGTTTATTGGGTCGCTAGACTTTAGCCGCTAGACTTTGAGCTTTAGAAAGTATTTTTTTGGAGTGCGATCGCAAGCATTTCTCTCAGTCTTTTTGGGGATTTAACTAACTCGATCGTTCTTAGACATTGACAACAACAGCAACAATTTTAAGATTTTCTTCAATTCCTTAGAGTTTAAGCCTTGTGGAGATGATCCCCTTTTGGTAAAATCTAATTTTAATACAGCTAGTAAAAAAAACATTTAATTCGCCGGCCTTGCCTATACCCTAGAGCAAGCACCCTGAGATGACTGAGGGGGCTTAAAATAAACTTGCTGAAAAATAGTCTAAGAATAAAATTTGTATTAGAGGAAAGCTATGACCACTAAGCTGGATCGTGTGGTAATAATTGGTGTGGCGGGAGATTCTGGATGCGGCAAGTCCACCTTCCTCCGTCGCTTGATAGACCTATTCGGCGCAGAGTTAATGACAGTTATCTGCCTAGATGACTACCACTGCCTCGATCGAAAACAACGTAAGGAACAAGCAATTACTGCCCTTGATCCCAGAGCGAACAATTTTGACCTGATGTACGAACAAATTAAAGCTCTCAAGCAAGGCGAAACTATTAATAAACCTATCTATAATCACGAAACGGGAGAACTTGATCCCCCAGAAAAAATTGCCCCCAACAAAATTATTGTGATTGAAGGATTACATCCCCTCTACGATAAACGGGTACGGGATTTAATAGATTTTAGCGTCTATCTAGATATTAGTGACGAAGTTAAAGTTACTTGGAAAATTCAGCGAGATATGGCAGAACGGGGACATCGCTACGAAGATGTGCTCGCTGCCATTAATGCTCGTCGCCCAGACTTTACTGCCTACATTGAACCCCAAAAAGAATTTGCTGATGTCGTCATTCAAGTACTGCCGACTCAACTGATTCCTGACGACAAAGAGCGAAAAATTCTCCGGGTGCGTCTAGTCCAAAAAGAAGGGGTACAAAACTTTGACTCAGTATACCTATTTGATCAAGGTTCTACTATCCATTGGCAGCCCTGCGGTCGGAAGCTCACCTGTAACTATCCCGGACTGAAAATGTTCTACGGTCCTGATAACTACATGGGCAATGAGGTATCTCTCCTAGAAGTGGATGGAGAGTTCCAAAATCTTGAGGAGCTGATCTATGTAGAGCGCCATCTCAGTAATACCTCGACTAAGTATCAAGGGGAGATGACAGAGCTACTCTTGAAGCATAAGGATTATCCGGGTTCTAATAACGGGACTGGCTTGTTCCAAGTGTTGGTAGGGCTAAAAATGCGGGCAACCTATGAAAGTCTGACGGCTGAGACTCCTCAACTAGTGGCAAAAGTTTAGTCTGCTTCTAAATTGATGGTGCAAATAAAGCCCTGTTGTGGTCTTTAGGAAGTCGGGAAATAGATGAAACAGATTTGAACTAAACAAGTTTAAGTTGACTCTCCTCCCAAGAAAATTTCCTGATGGTCAGCATTTAGATTAGAAGTCTGGTGAAAGATATTAATGTTCAGCATATTCAGCATAGTTCAGCTTTTTCTCATTAGCTGGGGAAGATAGGATAGGTTATTCCAGTTTTCTCTGGCTTTTTCAATTTTGGGGTTGATTCTGGCTTTCTGTAGTTTTTCTGGCTAAGTTCCTATGGTGAAAAAAGTTAAAAAGTTCTTGATTTGGTTAGGTGTGGGGATGGCAGTGCTAATTCTTGGCTATGGCTCCCTAACTCTGGCTGCTATGACTCCTCTACAGCCGATCGCCCCTCCAGCACAGCGAAATCTCGGCTTTGATGACCAAATCTGGGGAAATAATTTAGGAACAGGGGATCAGCAAGGCTGTTGGCGGCGATCGATCACAGCCTTGCGTACTTAAAAACTGACCGGGCGGTGAGAGCCTACGAAAATAGTGTCCATGGATTCAAGCTCGATCGAGTCCTTGCCTCAGTGCAAAGATTCCGAGATTTAGTAGAGATCTGCCAGACTCCCGCAGAACTCCAAGAGGCAGTACAACGGGAATTTACTTGGTACAAATCCATCGGCAGAGACAATCAAGCACAGTGCAGTTTACCGCCTATTTTGAACCCATCTACGCCGCCAGCCCTGTCCCTACCGCCGAATATCGCTACCCCCTCTATCGGCTTCCCCCCAATCTCCAAAGCAATCCTAGCCGTCTGGAAATTGAAGGTAGGGATGGGACAGGAATGAATAGTCCCCTGCAAGGCTTAGAAATTGCGTGGCTGCGCGATCGTTTCCAAGCCTATCTCGTCCATGTTCAAGGCTCCGCCCGGCTCCAGTTTCCCAATGGAGAAATTAAGTCCATCGGCTATGCGGGCAAAACCAGTTATAACTATGTCAGCGTGGGGCGAGAGCTAGTCCGGGATGGGGTCTTCCCCCTAGAAGGTTTAACCTTGCCCGTGATTGTGACCTATTTTCAACAACATCCAGAAGCCATGAGCGAATATTTACCCCGCAATCCCAGCTATGTGTTCTTTCGAGAAACTAATGGTTCTCCAGCCATTGGTAGTCTAGGGGTTCCCGTCACCGCCGATCGCTCCATCGCCACCGATAAAACCCTGATGCCCCCCGGAGCCTTAGCCATGATCCATACTCAAGTTCCCTTTCCCACCCCAGAGGGCAAATTAGAAAAACATTTGGTCGATCGCTTTGTCCTTGACCAAGATACAGGGGGAGCCATTATTGGGGCAGGAAGAGTAGATATTTTCTTAGGAACTGGGGAAGTAGCGGGCGATCGAGCCGGGATTGTTACAGATACGGGAGAACTTTATTACCTACTTTTGAACAGTGAACAGTAAACTTAGAAGTAGAAAGTAGAAAGTAGAAATTAGAAATTAGAAATTAGAAAGGAAAAACTGGCTCTTCACTTTTTCTTTTTACCTTTTTACCTTTTACTTTTTCTGATAACTGATACTTCGACTCCGCTCAGTACGAGTAACTGCTAACTGATAACTGTTCACTGTTCACTGATTTAGTCTTTTTCCCCAAACACCATCTGGAGTACCATCGTTTCTCCTCCCGGTTGGTGATATTTATCTGCCCAAGCCCGGATAACTTGATCTAATTCTGCTTGAGCCGCTTCCATCTGGTCTGGAGCTACGTCCAACTCCTCTAGTACCCGCATCACCTTTGGTTGTTGATCAGCCCAGTCCCGCATGAGACGAAAATAACGGGCAGTATCTTCAATCATGGTGTAGGTGCGTTCCTCTTCTTCCACAGGGGCGTAGTAGGGACGATTCAAGACATAAAAAGGCAGACCCCAAGGGCAATCAATCCGGCTTACCGTGCCAGAGTAGATCAAACGGCGCTTAATGTGTTCTGTAAATGCTTCACTCAAAGATACCCGGCGGTCTTCTGGCAAGTGTTGCTGCGATCGATTGTAGAGAAACTCGATCAGTTCTAAAAATTGAAAAGAGCTAATTACCTGCGCTTGGGGAATATCTGGGGGGAGCTTGGCTTCGATGTCGCGCTTGTAGTCGATCGGTAGATTTGTATTATGAATTCTTGGCTCTCCCGGCTGCCAAGGAAATTGTTCTAGCCAAACGTAGGGAAATTCGATTAAATATCTAGGCTCCTGCGCCCCAAACATTTTCAGCAACTTACCCGTTGCCAGAGCTTCTTTCACCTCTTCTACAATTACTTTTACTCGTTTTGGCTCAATGTGGTGGAGATGTCCCGTATGTCGGATGTTCTGGTCTTGCTCCATGTAGGTCATGTAAATAGCACATTTTGCAGCCGTCGCTGCGGCATCCAAAAATGCACCGTGCCGATGACCACTAGTCCTCATAGCAATGAAAGCTAAGTAAAGCATGATCTGATCCATGGCACTAGGGCTAAGAGTCTGAAAAAGGTGTAAGTCCTGAGTAATCATGAGGGGATAATTCGATTATTTACTTTGATTTTGTCTGTTTGATAATGTCTGTAGGTATTTACAGTAAATCTTGAAAGTTACTTTTGCCAGCCATCTTCTAGAGATATCTATAGCAATGGCTGATATAGCGATCCTAAATCATTTTCTAAATTAGATTGCTTCTGGTAGGTGATTTCACCCGCCTACGGCGGGTGAAATCATTTAGGACTGCTACAGCACCAGTATTATTAACTGATATAGCGGTCCGCAATGATTCGTGATTAGGAGAAATTCATGAATCACCCCTAGTTACTCATGCAAAGTAAACATGCTCATAAATGCCTGAGGGCTACCATGGGACTGAGTAATAATACCAATGATATTAACAGGAATTATTGATAAGTTGACACCAACAGAATTTTACCTCTGGAATAAATTTGATTATTCATTGGTCACCCACAGGTATTCCTAATTTTTTTGGGTGACGCACCCCTTGCTCTAAACTAAACTTTACCGAAGATTTATCAAAAAACTCCAAAAAACACTCCGGGAGTAGGAGTTATTATCCGAATTGCTATAGAGTTGATAAAAAGCTCTGGGAAAGTTGCCATGAAAAAACCACCTCAAGGGTGGAATTTAGTTTTTGAGTATTAGTTAAAAGCTAAATGTCTGTTGATTCGTAGGCTTGAGATTGGAAGAACTGGCGACGACCACTACCCCGATGGGGAGCCTTATCTCCCTGTTGTTCAGTTTGAATTGATACTAATTCCCCGGAAACCTTGTTAGTTTGGGAAGTAGGAGATGGGGCAGAAAAAATTGCCAAGGAACTTGAAACTAGAGCCAACAAAATGATAGAGGTATAGGTACGCATAATTTACTCCGGGTCAGGTTGCTATATACCTGATTCGGAATTTTCTGCCCCTATCTGGATAAACTCTAAAAAAAGATTAATTTTGATCGAAATACGTCCCCAAATAATGGTCTATGGCATTGCAGATCCTCTAGCCAAAAGATATTTTGTTGAGTGTTTCTAGTCTTGATTGGAAGTCGTGAATTGGCAGTTTTGAAAACTCAAGTTGGATCACGTTATATTAGGAATAGTAAAGAATGTAAGCACAAAAATAATTAAGATACTACCCAGAGGATTTGGAGCCGACTATGATATTTGGATTTGGTAAAAAAACAGCGATGCCTTCCCCAGATCAAGCCTTGCCCGGTCGATCGACCCCCATGCCCGTCCCGGCAAAACACTACGTTAATGGCAATCCTCTCCAACCCCCTTTTCCTGCTGGTCTGGAGCAGGCAATTTTTGGGTTAGGATGCTTTTGGGGCGCAGAGCGGAAATTTTGGCAACAGGAGGGCGTGTATAGCACGGCTGTGGGCTATGCGGCGGGAGTCACTCCTAACCCTACCTATCAGGAAGTTTGCTCCGGGCTGACCGGGCATAATGAGGTGGTGTTAGTAGTTTTTGATCCCCAAGTGGTTAGTTACGCTACTCTATTAAAGGTGTTTTGGGAAAGCCATAATCCGACCCAAGGAATGCGCCAAGGCAATGACAAGGGAACCCAGTATCGTTCTGGAATTTACTACTATTCTCCAGCCCAAAAACAATTAGCCGAAGCTACTCGGAGTGCTTACCAGTCTGAGTTGACAGCCGCAGGTTTAGGAGAAATCACCACGGAAATTATTCCTGCCCCAGAGTTTTACTATGCAGAAGACTACCATCAACAATACTTGGCAAAAAATCCCGGTGGTTATTGTGGTCTAGGCGGCACAAAGGTAGCTTTCCCAGAGGCAGCGATCGCCCAGTGTGGTTAGGCTCACTGGTATCACCACACAAATAAAGTGTAGTAGGGGCGTAAGGTTTTACGCCCTCTTTACTCTTTAATAAGGCTTTATACCCTCTTTAATCTAAGGAACATCTAGCTTTGAGCCTTCGCTTCGAGGTTCTCCAAACGACTCTTAAGCTGCTGGTTTTCCTTTTTCAGTTCGTCTACCTCTTCCCGGAGTTGTTTGACAGCTTTGTCAGCCCCGATGTTGCTTTGGACTTGAGCGATCGCTTCTTCGGCAACCCGGCGGACTCGACCATCGGGGGTTTGGGTGGCAAGGGCTTGGAGAATCCCAATGGCTTTGGGGGTTTCCATCTGTCCTAGGGAAGCTACCACTGCTAGTTGAGTTAGGAAGAAGGTTTCCTTAGCTAAAATCTGCCAGCAAGGAGAGGATT
>JAAUUE010000332.1 GCA_012031635.1 Coleofasciculaceae cyanobacterium SM2_1_6
CTGCTTCGGTTCCCCTTGATCCTCACCAACAGCGTCTAGAAAGTAGTTTAGCGGCGGGCAGTCCGTCCCAAGTGGTGTGTATTGATGATGACGGGGCGATCGGCAAGATGATCGAATATACTCTCCAAGCCCACGGCTATCGAGTCACCATTATCCAAGACCCCCTCGAAAGTATTTCCCAAATCTTCCAACTCCAACCAGATTTGATCCTCTGTGATCTGGTGATGCCCAAACTCGATGGTTACGACCTCTGCGGGATGCTCCGCCAATCTACACCCTTCCGGCAAACTCCGATCCTGATGCTGACTGGGAAAGACGGATTTATCGATCGAGTCCGAGCCAAAATGGTCGGTGCTACAGATTATCTCACTAAGCCCTTCCAAGAACAGGAATTATTAATGCTCCTCGAAAAATACATCGGTCTAGGAGAACTGAATATTTAGGATTGCTATATCTACAATCATACGTGGAACAGAAGATAGACTTAGGTCAATATGATTCTTTATTGGATAGCTCGATCGCCCACCCTCCCAATAAATTAATGAAGCATAATTCACCTTTCTAGCTAACAACTACTAACCATGAAAAGCACGCTCATTGCCTGAGTTTGGGTTCGATGGTAGATGGGAGTGATGGTGCGTTTGCTTGTCGCAACGCACCCTACAAGATCGGCGATCGTACTATTGTTGAAATTTATAACAATGAAGAAGAGAGTCAATATTTAGTAGAATTTGCAGATCATCAAGGATGTGAATATGCCATGGCTATTCTTAAAGAAAGCGAAGTCTTAGCTATCCACTATGAACTAACAGTTGCTTAAATTATCAGCATATGTTGGGCAGAGGAAGATTACCCAAGGAAAATTGCTGTAGTTTGTCTGTTTAGCTTGCAATCTCCACTTTCAGTCTAAAATGGATATATTCTCAACTATTTGTAGTATTCATAACCCCCAGCTTCACCATGACCACGGCAACACCAGTAAAAACCGAGTACGAAGTAATTATTGGTCTTGAGACCCATTGCCAACTTAGCACCGCCACCAAAATCTTCTCTAGCTCCTCCACCAAATTTGGGGGGACTCCGAATACCAATATTGACCCCATTTGTCTGGGAATGCCGGGGGTGTTGCCTGTCCTGAATGAAAAAGTGTTGGAGTATGCGGTGAAGGCGGGTTTAGCTTTGAATTGTCAGATTGCCCCTTATAGTAAATTCGATCGCAAACAATATTTTTATCCAGACTTACCCAAAAACTATCAAATTTCCCAGTACGACCTGCCCATTGCCGAACACGGTTGGCTAGAAATTACCACCAACGATACTGAGGCAAACCCCAAACGAAAAAAATTGGCATTACTCGGCTGCACATGGAAGAAGATGCGGGAAAACTTGTCCATGCTGGCAGTGATAGACTTTCCGGTTCTACCTATTCCCTCGTGGATTACAACCGAGCGGGGATTCCCTTAATTGAAATTGTCTCGGAGCCGGATCTGCGCTCTGGGGTGGAAGCTGCTGCCTACGCTCAAGAGTTGCGGCGGATTGTCCGTTATCTGGGGGTGAGTGATGGCAATATGCAGGAAGGCTCCCTGCGTTGTGATGTGAATATCTCCGTGCGTCCTGTAGGGCAGCAAGAGTTTGGGGTGAAGGTAGAAATCAAAAATATGAACTCCTTCAACGCCATTGAGCGGGCGATTAACTACGAAATCGACAGGCAAATTGCAGCGATCGAGGCAAAAGAAGAAATTTTCCAAGAAACTCGCCTCTGGGAAGAAAATGCCCAACGCACCGTGAGTATGCGGAAAAAAGAAGGCTCCAGTGATTATCGCTACTTCCCGGAACCCGACCTGCCGCCCATTGAAGTGGCTCCCACCCAGTTAGAACAATGGCGCAGCGAACTGCCGGAACTGCCCCAAGCCAAGCGTCGCCGCTACGAAACCGAGTTGGGCTTATCTACCTACGATGCAACGGTGTTGACGGACGATCGCACCATTGCCGAATATTTTGAAGCCGTGGTTGCCCTGCTGCCCAAGCCCAAAGCCGTCAGTAACTGGATCACCGGAGACATCGCTGCTTATCTGAATAACCATAAGGTAAAATTCATGAATTAGCCATTACTCCCCCAGTTTTGGCAGAGCTTGTTTCCCTAATTGAGGATGGTACCATTAGCGGCAAGATTGCCAAGGAAATTCTCCCGGAGCTAATTACCCAAGGTGGTTCCGTCAAGGCGATGATCGAAAGTAAGGGCTTGGTGCAAATTTCTGACCCCGCCGCCCTAACCAAAATTATTCAACAGGTAATCACCGATAATCCCAAGGAATTAGAGCAGTACCGGGGCGGGAAGACCAAGCTCCTTGGTTTCTTCGTAGGGCAGGTAATGAAGCAATCGGGGGGCAAAGCAGACCCGAAATTAACCAACCAAATCCTCCTAGCTCAATTAAATGATGCCGAATAAGTATTTTTACTCATATCTAAGGGTATGAATTTACCTGTTCAGTTGAATAGGGGGTGACACCCCTCATGTCGCTATGATATGTTTTACTCAGTAGATGCACCCTAATGGTCGGAAGAAGAATTTTGATAATTGTTCTCCCGGCTTTTTTATTGGGATTATTTTTCGGGGAAGATTTCTCAAGTTAATTAGTCAAGGGTTGTAATTCTGTGGTGACTTGATGTTTTACGGGTAGCTCGATCGTGAACACGGCTCCATGTCCGGGAACTGATTCCATAGTAATTGTGCCTTGGTGCTGATCCACCACTGTTTGATAACTGACCGTCAAACCTAAACCTTTGCCCTGTCCCACATCTTTGGTTGTAAAAAAGGGATCAAACACCTTTGACTGGATTGCTAAGGGAATACCGGGACCATTATCAGCGATCGTAATTTGGACTCGATGCTCTTCTAGATGGGGGGCAGTAATCAAACTAGTGGTGATTTTTAGGGACTTATCTGGATTTTGGGAACTCCGCAGAGCCTCGATCGCATTGGTTAACACATGGAGAAAGACTTGATTGATTTCCTTGGCATAGCATTCCACTAAAGGCAATTCTCCCCACTGTCGCTCTACCAAAATCCTGCCGCTATGTTGATTGTGGAGCATGAGGAGGGTACTCTCGATCGCCCCGTTCAAATCTACCGCCTTCAGGGGAGCTTCATTTTGCCTAGAGAAGTTTTGCAGCAAATCTACAATATTGTGAATCCGTTCTGCCCCTGACTGCATGGATTGGAAAATCTGCGGCAAATCTCGCATCAAAAATTCTAGATCAATCTCCTCTGCCAAGCAGCTAATTCGGGTAGAGGGATGAATATATTCCTGTTGGTATGCCTTGACTAGGGTGACTAAATCCCGGACATAGTTTTCTAGGTAGGGGATATTCCCATAGATGAAATTCACCGGATTATTAATCTCATGGGCAACTCCCGCCACCATCTGCCCCAAGCTCGACATTTTTTCACTGTGAATTAACTGCGCCTGAGTTTGCTTCAGTTCTGCTAACATTTCTGCCATCTTCTGGGCTTGAGCATTGCTGTAGGCGGCTTGGCGTTGAATCTGGCTGTAGAGGTAGGCTTGTTGAATGGAAATTGCCAACTGATCGGCGACAGCTTGGGTTAGTTTTTGATCATTTTTTGACCAGTAACGGACTTGATCGCACTGGTTAAGATACAAAATAGCGTGGAGTTTGCCGTTGGCTTGGGCGGGAATTACTAAAGAAGATTTGATCTGGGCTTTTTGGTACTCCTCATTGTCCGTGCCGATCCGAGTATCTTGGGTGACATCGGCAATCACCACCCGTTGCCGATGCTGTACTACCCACTGGGTAATGGGACCATGGGTGTCAAATTCATCTACTGTCGGTGGGAAGGGAGGACGACAAACTTCGTAGAGGTGCTGCCTGCGGATGTAAGCGGGGGAGTTATTTTCGGGGGGTGCACAGGATTCTAGGTCTAGGGATACTGCGGCGGGCGGCTCTGAAAAAGCTATGGTTTCTAGGTGATCGGAGTTCTCGACTAGATGCACTAGACATCGATCGACCTGAAGAGCTTCTAATAACTGAGCGATCGCTTCTGTAAGAATAATTTCTAAATCAAAGGTCTGGCGAGTTTGGCTGGTGATCTGGTTAACTAGCTGCTCTCGCTGGGCTTGCTTTTGGGTCTGCTCATAGAGTTGGGCTTGGCGAATGGCAATTTCGAGGGGGTCAGTAATTGATTGCAGTAGCTCGATCTCCCCAGCAGTCCAACTCCGGGATTCCTTAGAAAGACAACCAATAAAGCCGACCCAACCAACTTCATCCGTCACGGGAATCAAAAGATTGGTACTAGAACCAAAAACTGCCTCTGGAGCGTAGTGTTGCTTCGATCGAAATTTATTGAGATGCTTGGCAATCTTGGAAACCGAACTCAGATTGCTGTTTAGAGCTTCCCCATTGATAATCATCTGCCCAGAAGCGATCGCTCCTCCCAAGACCCCAAAGGATGTCATTGGATAGTAGCCAAGGCGAGAATCCTGACTGGGATTGCTAGAATGTTCACAAACTACCTGTACCCGTTGGGTGTCTTGAAAATACCAGAGGAACAGGCAAGTGTCTAATTCCAAAAGCTGAGCAATTTCACTTACGGCGGTCTGGAGTACTACCTTTAGCTCTAGGGAATTGCGGATGCGATCAACAATTTTTCGGAGTAAAGCCGTTTCCTGCTGCGGGTAGTTGATCCAAGACTGCAACTGTTTATTAATTTGTGTAAACTGACCTAAATGAAATATAGAACTCACAATTCCTCCGCAAGGGGTACGATCTGAACCTAGATCTGAATCTAGAATCAATGCTCAGGTATTTAACCAATCACTACTATGCAAAACTATGCAAATCCCCGATCGTAGAAACCAAGACTCTTAATCAATATATCAATAAATATATCTAATTTGTCAAGAGTAAATTTTTATGTTGAGCTTTGCGCAACTAATAATATATTTTAGACAACTAAGTATTATTA
>JAAUUE010000333.1 GCA_012031635.1 Coleofasciculaceae cyanobacterium SM2_1_6
CCGGGGGTTGTGCCTGCACCAGTAGAACCGGGTTGACGGTGGTTTTTGGAACCGTGAGACATGGGGCCACGGGCAAAGTTATGTCTTTTTTGGTAGCCAGCAAAACCCTTACCAATACTAGTACCGATCACATCTACAACCTGACCCTCAGTAAAAATATCTGCTTTGACAGACCCGCCTAGTTCGTAGGCACTGACATCAGCCAGCCGATATTCGTGTAAATGCTTGAGGAAGGGAGCAGAAGATTTCGCTAAGTGACCTTTTTCAGGTCGGCTCAAGTTTTTTTCGTTGGTTGTACCGTAGCCCAACTGCACCGCAGTATAGCCGTCAGTGGCTTCGGTTTTGACCTGAGTGATGTGGCAGGGACCAGCTTCAATGACGGTGACAGGGACTGCTTTCCCTGCTTGGTCAAAGATCTGGGTCATTCCCACTTTAGTGCCGAGAATACCAATAGACACGGGTTACTCCTTTGATTATTAAATAAACACTAGAATCTAGGGAATCTAGAAGAAATCCCTGAAGTTAAACCTAGAATTTCACGGTAATTTTTCACCAAAGAATACGCTAACCACTATATTTAATGGCTAGGACGCAACAAAGGAATCTAATTTTCGTGAGTCAGCGATCGACGATTTTAAGGTTACTTTTCTTTAAGGTTGCTTTTAAGTTGCTCTATCTAAGTCCTCTTAAAAATTGCCCTTGAAAATTGCTCTTAAATTGCTTGAGAACTGGCTAGGAAATTTTACGTCTTGGTTTCTAGGGACTTGGGAAGTAACCCTCCAGTATCCACAGGCTGAAACCTTATGCAAATTTGTAGTTAAAAATATAACTGAAAATAAACGCATTTCCGTAATTTAGTTACAGCTCTTTAATATAGAACATTTTTCTGTCTATGTCTAGACTTTGAATAATATTTTCTGATTGGAGGCTTGATTAGGAATTTAAGGGCAAATGATTTGTGTCTAGTTTGGGGATATGTTTGGAGACTCGATAGGAGTTGCGGGAAATAATCTGGCTAATCCTTGCTGAATATCTTCTGCCATAACCAGTTGATTGTTGTAGCCGATTACCACCCGGACGAGGGCGGGGAGATTATTCTGCTCTGCTTCTAGGTAAATAGGTTCTACATAGAGGAGAGAGTTAGCAATGGGAATGACTAGGAGGTTGCCTTGGATGGCACTGGCTCCTTGACGATTCCAGAGGGAAATTTGCTGGGAAATATTGGGGTCAGTGTTGATGCGGGTGTCGATCTGCTCGGGACCAAAGGTTAATTGTTGCTTGGGAAAGCGGTAGAGTAGGAGTTTGCCGTAATTTTCGCCATCCGATCGAGCCGCAAGCCAAGAGATCATATTATTGCGCTCCGTGGGGGTGAAGGGTAGGAGCAGAATAAATTCTTCGCTGGGGGAATCTGGTAAATCCAAAATGAGATAGTAGGGTTCTACTTGTTGCGGTTTGTCGCCATAAATTTCCTTGGGAATCTGCCACTGGTCTTCCCGATTGTAGAAAACCCTTGCATCGGTCATGTGGTAATTGAGGAGTTGCTGGGATTGAATGCTAAATAAATCTACCGGATAACGAATGTGCGATCGCAGCAGGCTAGGCATTTTCTCTAGGGGCTGGAAAAGCTTAGGAAATACTCGCTGCCAAGTTTGAATGATCGGGTCGTTGGCATAGGCGACATAGAAATTTACCGTGCCGTTGTAGGCATCGATGACGACCTTGACAGAGTTGCGAATGTAGTTGAAGGGATTATTACCGGGATCGGCGTAGGGATAGCGATCGCTCGTGGTGTAGGCATCAATGATCCAAAACAAATTACTATCGGGTTGACTGGGATCAATATCGGCAGCAACTAGGTAAGGGTCTCGATCGTATCTCAAAAACGGGGCAATTTCCCGGACACGTTGGTTAATATTCCGCCGTCCCAAGAGTTTCGTTTCTGGGGTAAAAGTATCGGTAAATAAGATCTGCCAATCCCGTAAATACCAAGCAAACAAAGCCCGTCGCCAAAAACTCCCCAGTCCAAGACCCCCAGCCCCAGCGTAGGTATTGTAGACATTCTCATCCCCTTGGGGATAATCCAACTCCTGAAATTTACTCCCCGTCATCACATAGTTATTGGTCAACTCGCCGTAATAAATCCGGGGTTTGCGAATGGGAATTTTCTGCCTTACTGCCTCATTGGCTGTCCATAGATTACCTTCTTCATCCCCAGCCGTGCCAATATCTTTGACTAAATACTCTGGTAATCCCCCCGCATCAAAGGTATTCACTGGATTCATGACAAAGCCATAGCCGTGGGTATAAATTAGGTGGCGGTTTACCCAAGTCTGGGCTTGAGCAGGGATGCTATCTTGATTTAGCTCCCTCGCTGTCACCATTACCTGCCGAGTGTTGCTGGGGACACCCTCGCCGGAGAGGTTTGGAGTATTCCGGAGGGGTAGGGTATAGCGATCGATATCAGCATCCACAAGATTGTAATAAAGGCGAATTTGCTGGAGTTGGCGCAGTGCAATTAAAAGAGGACGCTTATCCCAGAGACGGATATTATCGATCGTCAAGCTGTTTTGTTGAATTTCCGTGGCAGTGAGATTATCTTCAGGAAAGAAGGGCTTAGACTCAATATTGTTGAGGTCGTAGGCAAGGCGGGTGAAATCAATAGTATTTTGAATGTAGGGAGTTTCTTGAGTGAGTTCGTTGGGTTCGACTAGGATTTTTTGGATCACCGTGGGCAGGGTCAGATTAGCGATCGAACCACTGAGAATACAGATAATACTGCCATAGATTAGCCAACGATTCAGCCGGGGAACTAACCGATAGCGCACCGCGCTTCGGCTCCGCTCAGTGACCGCACACCACCCCAAGGCAAGAGCCAAAATGGCACTAATTACACTCAAAATAATATTCAAGGGCAGGACAACTTGGACATCGGTATAGCTGGCTCCATAGCTGGCTCCGCCTCTAGAGTAAAGAATCTCATAACACTCTAACCAAAAATGCATCGTTAAGCCCCCACTCAGGCAACTGCCCAACGCTGCTAAATGCCGGACTTGGGGCTGGGAAAATCCCGGAAACTTTCCCTGAGCAATGCTATCCCCAGACAAGAGATAGGCTAGGATCGCAGCAACCAGCCCATAGCTAAACATGCCCAACAACCAAAACCGGAATAACTCTAATTCTGGCAGTTTGAATACATAAAAGCTAATATCCAGACCCCAGAGGGGATCCGCCTGTTGAAAGGAAATGGGGTTGAGAAATTGCAGGAATTTTGCCCAGTTAGCCGCTAACACTGTAGTGAAGACAACGCTAAACAGGATGGCGATCGATCGCAACAGAAATCTAGTTTTGACGAGCAATAACAAAGGCACAAGAACAAATACGCCCCCTCTAATGAGGCTCCCCATTTGGCTATCCCCGACCTTAGGCAGATCGGTGAATAGGGCGATCGGCGGGGGCGGGCTGTCTACAAAACCAGCGCTCCCTGCTTCGCCAGCTTTGGCAAAACTCGTAAACCCGGTAAAACTAATAAAGTTGGCAAAGTTACCATCGGCCTGCCACAGATCAAACAAAACTCGACCGTAGTACCACAACAACAGGCTAATTACAAGGCAAAGCCCGATCGTCAGGGGGAGGAGCGATCGCAGCCGCAGAGATTTTTGAGGCGAGACTTTGGGGGATGATTTGGATGAAGTGTTAGATGAATTTGGGGACAAATTGGTCAATAGGGAGGCGTGTTTGAGGCGATCGGCTATCTGTAAATTTCCCCAAAGAAACCCCAAAGAAATTCCCAATACCACAGTCCCCAAACCTAGCTGGGTAATCAACTTCCGCCCCAACACCCCTAGATAATCGACTTCGGCAAACCACAACACCTCCACCAGTAACCGAGTCCCCAACTCCACAGCGAGAACTCCCAATAAACAGGACATCAATACCCATAATGGCTGGAGTTTTAAGGTGAAAAGTTTGCTCTTAATCATGGAGACCCAGATCTAGTTATTAGGAGTATTGCTGGTAGAAATAGTATTACGGAAATTAAACTCTTGGGCGCTGGGATGGCAACTAATGCAGGTAGTAATTTTTGCGGGTTCAGGAAATCTGACTTGGGGATGCAAAGCCCGGAAAAAACGGGAATCTCTGGCAAACACGGGTAGGCGGTCTTCTGTGGCAGCAAGGCGTGAAAAAGTTCCCAGATAATTCCAGATTAGGCGGACTTCCACACTAGAAATAACGGGGAGAGTGGCTCCATAGTGTTGGTTGAGATTTTCGAGGAGAATCTGCCAAGATTGCCGGGGCAGGAGTTCGGCGGGGAGGGCAATATGACAGGTGCTACAGTTGGCAAAATATATTTGCAATCCCTGTTCGTAGCTTTTGGGGATGAGATCTATGGTGGGGCTATTGTCTATTAAGTCTCTAATGGCTGCGGGATTTGTTCTCGGCGTATTCCCCAAAGTTGGCAAGGGAGAAACCTGAGCAAGTTGTTGATTAGTTGGTTGATTTACTAGCTGATTGGCTAACGGAATAGAGAATTGATTAGTTGCCCCTGCCATGCCCTGCCCCAAAAAGCCGCAACTGAGAACTAGGCAAAGAATAATAAGGATTTTTTTTAGTTGTTGCTGAATTTGATTGATTAACTTATTAAATTGTTGAGAAAGTTGCTGAAAAATCATATTTCTACCGTGCGGAGTAAGCGATCGACCACTGTGTTTGCCCGTTTGCCTCCCGTGGGAATCAGGCGATGGCAGAGGACATGGGGAGCGAGGAATTTAATATCATCAGGAATAGCATAATCCCGACCCTGAAGGAAAGCTAAGGCTTGGGAGCTTTTTTGCAAAGCTACAGTTCCCCTAGGGCTAACTCCGAGGGTAATCTCCTCATCTTCTCTGGAGGCTCGAACCAGATTAACGATGTATTGTTGTAGAGATAGTTCCACTTTCACTTGGTTAACGGCTTCCCGGAGTTCTGTCATTT
>JAAUUE010000334.1 GCA_012031635.1 Coleofasciculaceae cyanobacterium SM2_1_6
CACTTGGATCGTAATGGCTCGGACAACGCTGGGGGCTTCTTCGGCGGGATATTTCAGGGCGATCGCCCACCGGGGAAACTTCTGGGTAAAACCTAAATTCTGCTGGAGGGCAAAGCTATTTAACTTCACCACCACCCCATCAGTCATGTAGGCTAATTCGTGCCGTTTGCGATCCCACTGCTGATAATAATCTGCCACGGCGGTTAAATCTGCACACAGTTGCCGATGGGGATTCACCCGAAATCCGAACTCTCTTAATAACTCTAGAGCTTCCCACTGGCTGGTTGGTTGGGGAAATACTAATGAATTTCCAGACAAATCACTAGATAAGTTGGCAGATGAATTACCAGATAAATTACCAGATAAATTACCAGATAAATCTTCTGGTAAATGCAGCGTATAAGCAAAGAAATCTAACCTGCGTTGTGCCACCGCCTGCGCATCTAACTGGCGGAGAGTGCCTGCTGCCGCATTGCGGGGATTAGCAAAGAGGGCTTCCCCGGCGGCTTGGCGTTGTTGGTTCAGGGTCGCAAAGACATCTAATCCTAAGAAGGCTTCGCCCCGGACTTCCACCACCGGCGGAAAATTTCCCTGTAACTTCAGAGGGATCGATCGAATTGTCCGCACATTTTGGGTAATATCTTCCCCCCGTGTTCCATCGCCCCGGGTCACTCCCCGCACCAGCAAGCCATTTTCGTAGGTCAAGGCAAGAGCCGAGCCATCAATTTTTAGTTCACAAACATATTCTGGGGAAGATTTTGGCGATAGTTCTGATGATTGCTCTAGGGATTGTTCTGGAGATTGCTTTGGAGAATTGGGAGAATCAAGGAGGGTCAACAAATCAAGCTGTAGAGACTTCGCCTGCCGGAGCCAGCGCTCTTGCCATTGCTGGAGTTCTGTCAGATCAAAAGCATTTTCTAAACTATAGAGAGGAATGCGATGCTCTACAGTATAAAATTGCGCTGCGGGATGCTCGCCGACTCTCTGGGTGGGGCTGTCTGGGGTAATTAGCTCCGGGTGAGCCGTCTCTAGGGTTTGGAGTTCTCGATAGAGGCGATCGTACACAGCATCCTCTAGCACCGGGTTATCCAAAACATAGTAGGCATAACTTGCCTGTTGCAGGAGTTGCCGGAGTTCACTAACTCGTTGGCTGGGGGTTGGCAGCATAGTTAATGCAAATAGCTTTAAATTCTCTAACTACACCATTTTAAGCCATGGAAGAATTTCCCAAGAATGTCTACAGAACAAAAATGTTCAAAAAATAGCCGGGTCGATCGCTGCTAAAATCTTCGCTAGCAACCCCAGCTAATGAAAATGAGACTATTCGCCAACTAAAATTTGGGGCTGATCAAAAAATGATCAAATTATTGGATATTAACGTTATCTTAAATTTGACTAAACTTTTTAAGTTTTTTAAGTTTTTGCCGAAATCAATAGCTCTAGGGGGCAAATGGGCTACCAATAGGCTCCCAATAGGCTACCCAAATTAACTAAGAGGCAGAAGAGGATGGCACTACAGGAACTTCACTCATACTCAAGCTTTCACAGGAAATAGTGTCAGAAAGAATAGAACTAGCCATCATACCCGTATGAATTTCTAGCTGCCCCTCCTTGGGAGCCTCAAATACCAATCTTTGTCCGGGAAAAACAACCCTTTCAAAATACCAGTTAGGGACATTAGTAATTCGGGCAACTTGAATTTGGCTAGTGGCGTTGACATAGAAACAAACTAGGTGATCACTATGATCGGGGGGGAGGGGATCAAGAATTTGAGCCATAGCGTTTGGTAGAATAAAATGCATATTTTCTTAACTTCTCTACCTTAACACTAGAAATCTCGACTAGCTGTAAACCGGAATACCAATCTGTCTCAAACCTACGGGCAACATTTATGAATATTAGCAAATGTGCCACTGGATAAAAAATCTCTGTAAAATTTTAAATAGCCAAAAAGTAGCTAAAATAACCAATAATTTATAAGGTTTTAGAAAAATATTAGTTCCCCACTGACCTAACCAAAACCATTGACAAATATAGACACTGCATAGATATAAGATAGATAAGAGACAGGGAATTTAGACTGAATTAACAAAATTTGCGGCTGTTTACATATTTTTTACAGAGGGGATTACTCTCGTCTTTAAGAAATTTTTAGTTGATTTTTAGTTGATTTAAGATTAACTTTTCCTTGAAGAAATCTCTCGACTTTGTTACAGTAAAAATATATCAATTCAATTTCCGCATTTCTGTTATGCAGTATTTGATGAAAACTTAACTTAACTAGACTGCAACTATAGCAGTCCTAAATAATTTCCCTCGCTGAAGGTAAAAGAAATTATCCCCCACAAAAATTATTTCCTTCCCTATTATTCTCAAGACTCCCTAACACCATGGCAGAAAAAATTCTCTACGTCCGCCTTCCTTGTAATCCCATATTTCCCATCGGTATTGTGTATTTGTCTGACCATATCCACAAGTGTTTTCCAGAAATTGAGCAGAGGATTTTTGATCTGGGGACGATTCCGCCCTTGGATTTTAGTACTGCCCTGGATGCCTGTGTGGATCAGTTTCAGCCGACTTTGCTGGTGTTTTCGTGGCGAGATATCCAGATCTATGCGCCGGTGGGGGGCAGGGGTGGGAATCCTCTCCAGAATGCCTTTGAGTTTTATTATGAGCTAAATCCTTTCCTGAAAATCCGGGGGGCGATCGGCGGCTTGCGATTAGCAATTTCTTACTACACAGAACTATGGCGGAATCGGCGGCTGATCGATCGGGGGCTCCGGCGCGCCAAGCGTTACCAACCCCAAGCCCGAGCCGTGGTGGGCGGCGGCGCCGTGAGTGTTTTCTATGAACAGATGCAAAATAAACTGCCCAAAGGGACAATCCTTTCGGTGGGCGAAGGGGAAACTCTCCTAGAGAAATTATTGCGGGGAGAAGATATTAGTAACGAGCGCTGCTACGTGGTGGGGGAAACTACACCGAGGGAGAGATTAATCCACGAACAACCCACGCCTTTGGTTAAAAGTGCTTGTAACTATGATTATATCGAGAGTATTTGGGCAGATTTTGCCTACTATCTCCAAGATCAGGATTTTTATATTGGGGTGCAAACCAAGCGGGGTTGTCCCCATAATTGCTGCTACTGTATTTATACGGTGGTGGAAGGGAAACAGGTACGGATTAATCCGGCGGCGGAAGTGGTGGCAGAGATGCAGCAGTTGTACGATCGAGGTGTTCGCAATTTCTGGTTTACCGATGCCCAATTTATTCCCGCCCGGAAATTTATCGATGATGCGGTGGAACTCCTCGAAAAAATCCTTGCGGCGGGGATGGAGGATATCCACTGGGCTGCCTACATCCGGGCAGATAACCTCTCGCCCCGCCTGTGTGAGCTGATGGTCCGCACGGGGATGAATTATTTTGAGATCGGCATTACCAGTGGTTCTCAGGAGTTGGTGCGGAAAATGCGGATGGGTTACAATCTGCGGGTAGTCCTAGAAAATTGCCGGGACTTGAAAGCCGCCGGGTTTAATTCCTTGGTTTCGGTGAACTATTCCTTTAATGTCATCGATGAAACCTACGCCACCATCCGGCAGACGATCGCCTACCATCGGGAACTAGAGCGCATTTTTGGGGCAGACAAAGTGGAGCCAGCCATTTTCTTCATTGGTCTCCAACCCCATACCCACCTCGAAGATTACGCCCTGAAACAGGAAATTCTCAAACCGGGCTACGATCCCATGAGCCTGATGCCCTGGACTGCGAAGAAACTCCTCTGGAACCCCGAACCCCTTGGCTCCTTCTTTGGGGAGGTTTGTCTGCAAGCATGGCAACGCAATCCGGGAGATTTTGGGCGGGAGGTGATGAAGATCCTTGAGGAGCGGTTGGGTTGTGCAACCTTGGAGGAAGCCCTCTCGGCTCCCATGATCGATAAGCCGGAAAAAGCTCTGGCAGTGACAACTTAATACCATCTTGCAAAAATGGTGATACTTATGATTTCTACTTCTATAGAGGGCGCAAAGCCTTGCGCCCCTACAAAACACTCTATTTGTATCAGGTCTTTAGTGAAATGGTATCAGAATAGGATTTATACGCTCTGGGCTTCGACTCCGCTCAGCCCGCAATCTATCCAGTTTTGTAGGTTGAGTGGACGTAAGCAAACTCAACTAGAGGCAATATTAATTGGGGTTTCGCCTTGCTCAACCCAACCTACGATTTAAAATGAGAATCGTTGAGGAAAAATATTTCCCCAGTGTTGAGATAGAAAGTAACAAGGCAAGTCTGTAGGTTATGGAGCAGCAACTAAGTATCAAAAAATTGGGGGCAGGATTAGTGGCGGGATTCATGCTCTCGCTGCCGATTTTCCTTGGAAATATAGAAAATAGCTGGGGACAAACTGCTGAGGAGTATCGAATTCAGGGCTTGAACTATCGCCAACAGGAAAAATATCCAGAAGCGATCGACCTCCTCACCAAAGCCGTAGCCCTAGAACCCAATCATATTGGCGGGCGGGTAATTCTCGGCTGGACACAACACCGAGCCAAGCAACCAGAAGCTGCCACCAAAACCTTAGTGGAAACCTTCTATCGGCAACCCTTTGATGTCCCAAACCTCAACGCCTTGGGCATTGTCCACCTCGTGAATAACCGCTTACCTGAGGCTGTATTGACCCATAGTTGGGCGATCGCCATCAAACCCGATAACGAGATTGCCCACTACAACCTGAGTTTAGCCATGGAACGCCTAGGACAGTATGAATGGGCGGTGAGTAATGCCCTAGTCGCCAGTAAACTAGAGCCGAACAATCCCCATCCTTTAATTGCCCTAGCGATCGCTCACTGGGGAGCCGGCGATCGCCCCAAGCCCTGCAAGCCTTACAACAAGCCTAAGCCTTGATGGACGCTACACCGAAGTAGACTTTCTCAACTATCTAGGGAGGCGGGTTAGTCCCAGCAATCAAAT
>JAAUUE010000335.1 GCA_012031635.1 Coleofasciculaceae cyanobacterium SM2_1_6
GACTATCTCTTTGCCTTGGTATTCTTCATGGGCATCCCGGAAACTTTGGGCTTCCTTGGTGCAACCGGGGGTGTCATCCTTGGGGTAGAAGTACAAAACCACGGTTTTTCCGGCAAAGTCAGCGAGGGAGACAGTTTTGCCATCGGTATCTTTAACAGTAAAGGCGGGAGCGATCGTCCCAGCAACCAAAGCCATAGTGTTTCTCCTGATTTTTTGAATTTTCTTGATAATGTTTTAATTTCTTAACAATCTTACCGTAAATTACTCTCTAATTATTCTCTTTTCCAAAGACATTCCGGAGCAATCACAGAGGGGAACTTGAGTACCGATAATTCCAGACTCAAAGAAATGACCTAAAATTTATAGGAAAACAAAAAGGGGCTATAAATTCCGGGATAGTAAATCATGGCTTTTACCACTGGGCAAAAACTCCAAGATGGCAAATACACGATCGATCGCCTCCTCAATGAAGGACGTTTTGGCATCAGCTATCTTGCCCACGACAAACAGAATCAAAGAGTTGTGATCAAAACCTTTCGAGATGACACTTGGCAGCACTTAAGCACTAATGAAAGAGGTAAGGAAAATAACCGATTGCTCCGAGAAGGGGGAGAACTAGGTCAATTTGATCACCCTCATATTGTCAAATTTCATAGACCATTTCTAGAGCAGGGACAGGCTTGTCTAGTCATGGAATACATTGATGGGCAAGATTTAGCTAGTATTGCTGTCCAGAAATTGCCTGTTAACATAGCCCTTGAATACATTCGGCAAATTGGCTCGGCACTCCAAGAAATTCACTTGAAGAGAAAAGTGCATCGAGATGTAAAACCGGGTAACATTATGCTCCGGGCAGGAAAACCAGAGGTAGTTTTAATTGATTTTGGCTTAGCGAGTGTCATTAATGAAACCATCACTATGAATGAAAATACCCGTGAGAAGGGGTTCACGGCTCCAGAATTGTACGATCCTCATGAAAAAGCTCAACCCTACTCTGATGTTTACAGCCTAGGAGCAACCCTCTATGCTCTCCTCTCTGGTCAGGCTCCCCCCTCTGTTCAAGAACGTTCAAGGATAGGCAAAAGCAAGTTACCTGCCCTACCCAGCACGGTTGACAAGGGAATCTATGAGGCGATCGCAGAGCCATGGAACTGAAGTGGCAAAAACGCTTAAAGACCGTAGATGAATTTTTGAATTTGTTAAATCTATCTACGACTGGAGTGGTAGCTGTTAATTCTCCCGATCAAAACCCCGTACCCGATCTACAAGAATTGGCGCTCAAAGAAACGAGAAAACAAACTCGGATCGCAGTGATTGGTATCGTGATCACCCTAGCAGTGACAATATTAGGTTTCTTTGCCCAAGAGTTGAAAAGCTTTTTGATGAGTCCCTCTCAGCAATCTACACCAGAACAAAAATCACAATAAAATCGCAATTTTGAAATGTACGATAACATCTGCAAGATATTGGCTGAAACCTTCCCTGCTGATTTTGCCAGTTGGCTGCTGGGGAAACCGATGCAGCTTGCGAAACTGGAACCCTCAGAACTTTCGGCAGAGCCAATTCGGGCAGACTCCCTGATATTTCTGGAATCCTCAGACTTGATTCTCCATCTAGAATTTCAAACCAGAACTGAAGAAAATATGCCCCTACGAATGTTGGATTACTGGGTAAGATTACATCGCAAGTTTCCTCTCAAACAAATTTACCAAACAGTAATTTATCTCAAACCCACAAATTCTTCCCTAGCCTATCAAAATAGTTTTGCCGTTGGTCAAACTCAACATCAATTCAACACCATCAGACTATGGGAACAACCTACAGCAGTATTTCAGCAATCCTTGGGGCTATTACCCTTCGTTGTTCTTTCCCAGACCGATGATCCCGAAGCAACCCTAAGACAAGCTGCTCAAAAAATTGCAACCATAACTGACCAAAACCTCCAAGCAAATCTGGCTGCTGCTACCTCGATTATTTCTGGGCTAAAATTAGACCTAGAGGTAATTCAGAGAATAATTAGGAGGGATGTTATGAGAGAATCAGTTACCTATCAAGCAATTTTGCAAGAAGGCTTAGAGGAAGGACTCGCTAGAGGTCGGGCAGAGGGCAAAGCTGAAGGTAAAGCTGAAGGCAAAGCAGAGGGCAAAGCTGAAGGGCAGGCGGTGGCGGTGAGACAAGTTGCCTTAAATATGCTCAACTCAGATATTGCTCTAGATTTGATTGCTCAATTTACGGGCTTATCCCTAGAGCAAGTTCAGCAACTCCAACAGCAGAGTCGAGAGAATCCCCAGGAATCTGATTAGGGTCATAGCTCCCCAGCTAAATCCTCACGGAACCCTCCAAGAAATAGGATAAGATAAGCATAAATATTTATTCTTCTGGCGCTTATGGTTTGGCAAGCGGGGCAGTCACTTCATGAAAATCGGTACACCATCCAAAAAGAAATTGGTGATGGGGGATTTGGGATTACCTACTTAGCGAAGGATAAGCGGGGTAGATTGTGGGTAGTCAAGACTCTTAACGAGAAAACCATCAAGAAAAATGCGGGTAATTTAGAAAAATGCTGCAATGATTTTCTGGCTGAAGCTTTCAAATTGGTTGCTTTTCGTCATCCTCACATTGTTCAGGTCGAAAGTGTTGTTATTTGCGAAGGGTTGCCTTGTATTATCATGGAATATATTCAAGGTAAGGATTTGGGAAAACGGCTGGAGCAGCAGGGGAAATTGTCAGAAGTTGAAGCAGTGCGCTATATCCGGCAGATTGGGGAAGCATTGACTGTGGTACATAAGAGGGGATTGCTACATCGAGATCTGAAGCCCCAAAATATTATGGTGCGAGATATCCAAGATGAGGCTGTGTTGATTGATTTCGGGATTGCACGGGAGTTTGTTACAGACTTAACTCAAACTCATACACGTGCAGGATCGGATGGATTTTCCCCCATTGAACAATATGAAGAACGGGCACGCCGGGGAGAGTTTACAGATGTCTATGCTTTGACAGCAACTCTCGTAGCCTTGCTAACTGGGACAAATCCACAGCCATCGTTTTTGCGGGCTATTAATGATCGTTTTCAGGTTCCTGCGGGGGTGAGTGGGGCGGTGCAGAAGGCGATTTTGCAGGGGATGAAACTGCAATCCAAGGAGCGGACGCAAACGGTGGAGGCATGGTTGGAATTGTTGCCGGGCGGGGGCGGAGGTCTTGGGGGAGGGCTGCGGCAGGAGTTGCGGCTGGATTTGGGGAAAAGTACCTTTTTGGAGTTGGTGCAGATTCCGGCGGGGAAATTTATGATGGGGAGCAATGACTATGATAGTGAGAAACCCATTCATGAGGTGAGCGTTCCTGCCTTTTTGCTGGGGAAATATCCTGTCACCAATGCCCAATGGGAAGCGGTGATGGGAACTAAGCCTGCGGAGGGGTATGATGTAAAGTTTCAAGGCAAAAATCACCCAGTGGTGGGGGTTTCGTGGGATGATTGTAGGGAGTTTTGCAAAAAGCTATCTAGCAAACTAGGAAAGAATATTAGATTGCCCAGCGAAGCCGAATGGGAGTATGCTTGTCGAGCCGGAACCCAAACCAAATACTATTTTGGCGATGATGAAAGTCAACTAGGTTCTTATGCTTGGTATGGAGATGGGATATTTGCTAGTGGTGGCAACTCTGGTAAGAAAACTCATCCCGTTGGTGAGAAAAAACCTAACCAGTTTGGACTCTACGATATGCACGGCAACGTGTGGGAATGGTGTAGCGATCGCTGGCACGAAAACTATGAAAATGCACCAAAAGATGGCAGTTCTTGGGAAACTGGCACAGTGGACAATTCCCGCGTCCTGCGGGGTGGTTCGTGGGACTACAATGCTTTCTACTGCCGTTCTGCGTATCGGCTCAGGATCAATGCAGACTATAGGTTCTACAGCATCGGTTTTCGGTTAGTGGTTGCTTGAGTTTTCTTTGTTTTCGGGCGTGTGGACTGCTTCTTTGCTCTTTTGTCCTCTTGCGCTTTGCGCTCCCCATCGCCTCTGGCGATCAAATTTTTTTAGAAAGCACAATACCTTATTTTTTCACCCAAAAATTAAATGTAAAGTTTCATGAATGAGCTGCCCGTAATTCAGAAAACCTATGACCTAATTAAATGGACAATTCCTATTCTCAATAAATTGCCAAGAGATCAAAAGTTTTTACTAGGAGATAGAATTATTAAATCTCTTTTAGACTTACTAGACAATTTAATCATAGCACGTTATCGCAAGGACAAAATTCTTTTATTAGAAAATATCAACTCCACCATAGATATTCTCCGTTACCAAATTCGCCTTCTCCACGATCTTGAGAACTTTTCTACTCCCCGCTATGAATATTTCACCCAAGCTCTCCACGAAATTGGCTCCGAAGTTGGCGGCTGGCTCAAACAACAAAAGATAAAAACTAACCATTATGGTGCCAATTCACTTAACACCTATTCATCCGGGAAAGGTTCTGGAAGATGAACTACAAGAAATTGAAATTTCTATTGATACTCTAGCTAAACACATCGATATCTCACCCACCATAATCCATGAAATTTGTGAGGGCAAAAGAAGTATTACTGCGTCCCTAGCAATGAAGCTATCTCGTGCTTTGGGAGCCAGTCCTCAATTTTGGTTAAACTTGCAAAATAATTGGGAACTGAGCCAAGAGCAGGACTCTGATTATTCCCATATCAACTCGATCGTAGCTTAGAGGATGTCTGCAAAGTCTTACTGTGGGTAGCAAAACTTTTGATCCCCCTAAATCCCCCCTACCCTACGGGAAGGCAAAGCCTATAAAAAAAGGGGACTTTGAATCTGGTTCCCCCCTTTTGAAGGGGGGCTAGGGGGGATCTTTGAGTGCAAAACACTACGGACGATCCCTTTTCAGACATCCTCTTAGTCTAGAGCGATTAGTTAGGAGAA
>JAAUUE010000336.1 GCA_012031635.1 Coleofasciculaceae cyanobacterium SM2_1_6
TCTAGAGCGATGTCGGAGTGTAATGAAACAGAAAGAGTTAGTCAAGGGATTAAGTAAATTTCATTGGTGGGGTAGTACTACTATGTCTGATTAGTCGGATATGCCTCATTAATCGGATTTGATATAAGATCACAATTTATTAAATAACAGAAAAATCAAGGGAACATCTAGGTGTATCCCTTTTTTGTTGGTTTTTGCTAGAGGCTTTGTTAAGTTTATATGTTAATTTTTGTTATGATAAGATAGACTCAAAAATATACTGCCAAGGTATTGCTAAAAATATTATGGATTTTGTGACTGCGATCGGTCTGTGTGCCGGGACATTGACCACGATCGCTTTTCTGCCGCAAGTAATCAAAACTTGGCGATCGAGATCTGCCGGAGATATCTCTCTTTCCATGCTTATCATGTTTTTGGTCGGTTTGTGTCTCTGGCTTTTGTATGGAATTTATCTCCAAGCACCACCCGTTATCATCTCTAACTTTGTTACTATTTTACTTAATTTAGTTATTCTTTGGTTCAAACTAAAATATAAATAAAAGTTTCACAATCAACAAACCAATCCCTCAATAAACCATAGCAGTCCTAAATGACTTTACCCGCCGCAGGCGGGTGGAATAACCTCCCAGAAGTAATCTAATTTAGAAAAGGATTTAGGATAATTATATCGATTAGCAATGAGTCTCAGTAACTGCCAATAATTAAATTAATGAGTGTTTTTAACCAAGAAAAATTACTATTTACTCCCACTAATCCTCTACCCAATGCTGTTCCAACAATTTTTGCTTTTCCTAATGAATATACCGTCGGAATTACAAGTCTTGGCTATCAGGTAGTGTGGGCAACCTTGGCAATGCGAAATGATCTCGATGTGGCAAGATTATTTACTGACCTCCATGAATCTTTGCCTAGGGAACCAGAGTTAGTAGGATTTTCTCTGTCTTGGGAATTGGACTATATAAATATTCTTAATCTCCTAGAGTTTTTAGAAATCCCTACGTCTACACAAGATCGAGGTGATGATCATCCTTTAGTTTTTGGTGGTGGCACAGTATTAACAGCGAATCCAGAACCCTTTGCTGATTTTTTTGATGTAGTTTTATTAGGTGACGGCGAAGATTTATTAACTAATTTTTTAGATAGTTATCAACAGGTGAGAACTGCCGATCGAGCCACAAAATTATTTCATCTTGCCCAAGTACCGGGAATCTATATTCCGAGTTTATACGAAGTTATCTACGCAGCTAAAGATGGCGTAATTACTGCTATTAATCCTGTTGATTCTAGGGTTCCTGCCCAAGTAGAAAAACAAACCTATCGGGGGAATACTCTGTCAACTTCTACGGTAGTTACCGAAAAGGCGGCATGGGAAAATATTTACATGGTGGAAGTGGTGCGGAGTTGCCCAGAAATGTGTCGTTTCTGTCTTGCTAGTTATTTAACTTTGCCCTTTCGGACTGCTAATTTGCAAGAGTCTTTGATTCCAGCGATCGATCAAGGTTTAACCGTGACCAATCGCCTCGGGCTATTAGGAGCTTCCGTCACGCAGCACCCAGAATTTGCAGAATTATTACACCATCTCTCTCATCCTAAATATGCTGATATTCGCCTGAGTATTGCCTCGGTACGCACCAACACAGTGACAGAACAATTGGCAACTACCTTAAGCAAACTGCAAACTACTTCGATTACGATCGCTGTAGAAAGTGGCTCGGAAAATGTCCGCAGAATTGTTAATAAAAAATTAAGTAATGAGGAGATTGTTCAAGCAGCAATTAATGCTAAAGCTGGAGGATTGAAATCTCTAAAGCTCTACGGGATGGTAGGGATTCCGGGGGAAGAAGCTGAGGATTTGGAGGCGACTATGGCCATGATGACGGGCTTAAAAAAAGCTGCTCCGGGGCTGAAACTAACTCTAGGGTGCAGCACTTTTGTCCCTAAATCCCACACTCCTTTTCAATGGTTTGGAGTAAATTCGCAAGCAGAAAAAAGATTGAAGTTATTAGAGAAAAAATTGAAATCTCAAGGGATTAGTTTTCGTCCAGAAAGTTATAACTGGTCAGTAATTCAAGCCCTAATTTCGAGGGGCGATCGCAGGTTAACCCCCCTCCTAAAATTAACCAGAGAATACGGTGATTCCCTCGGTAGTTTTCGCCGAGCTTTCAAGGAACTCCGAGGACAGTTACCACCCCTAGATTACTACGTTCACGAAAACTGGAATCTAGAAACAATCCTGCCTTGGCATCATCTCCGGGGCGCAATCCCGATCGCAACCTTGAAAAAACATCTAGACTCTAGTGGCGTATCTTTGTAGAGTTTTCTTTGATGGGGTAAGTTTCTCCTAAAAAATTAAATGCGCTCAAACCCCAGATTCTTTTCTAGTTCTCGCCAGATGCGCTGGTACCAAATCATGTCTTCGGAGTAGATACGAGCATAGCCTGTGGAGCCGTCCAAGAGTTCTCCATCTTGATTCTGCACCTCGATCGCCACCCGGACTACTTTCTTTTGTCCTGTGGGGTCGGTAGCTCTAACCGTGGGTTCGATGCCTTGGACGATCGCCTCATCTCCTTGATAAATTCGCAGTTTATTTTGGGTAGGGCGAAAATGAAAGGGTTGCCCCAGTTTAACATAGCGAATATCCGGCTCTGGGATATCTACTAAGCCCAGCATGGAGCCTTGACGGTGGATAATCTGCACCAAACTCTGTCCCTGCTTTAGTTCCTGTCCGGCTTTGGGGATGGAGTCTGCTTGACTAATCTCGCCATCCATCTGAGCGTAGAGGGTTAATCCTTGGCGATCGCCTTGGAGAGCTTGCCGCCGTTGTTCTAGGGTCTGAATTTGGGTTTGGAGGAGTTGTACTTCCTGTTCAGCACTTAAAACCTGTTGTTGGGCAAGGGCGATTTTGGTTTGAGTTTGGGCTTGAATTTGCAGCTTGTCTCGATCGTCAGCATAGGTTTGTTGGAAGGCGGCCCTTTCCTGTTCAGCAGTGGCAATATCTCCGAGGAGCTTGTCTCGTTCTCGGCGCATCCTACTAATTTCGGCTTGGGGAATGGCTTGTTCCTGCTCTAGGGGGGCCATGCGATTGAGGTCTTGTTCTACTGCGGCGAGTTGCGTTTGGGAACTGGCTATTTGACTCTGGATGACTTGGAGACGAGAGGAACGATCGCCTGTGGCTAAACTATTTTGCATCTCCCATTCTGCTTCCAGGGCGGCAGCCTCTGCCTCGATCGTCTGAATCTGGCTGGTAATCCCTACCTGTTTGCGGATTTGTTGCTGGAGTTGTTCCTTGGCTTGGTTCAATTCCTGTTGGACTCGAAATAGCTCTGCTTCTAGGTTCCGGCTACGAAGGAGGGCAATCTTATCTCCTGTTTGGACTTTGCTACCGGGTTGCAAATCTGGGTTAATTTCCACAATGATCCCATCGATGGGGCTAGTGACTAGTTGCCGATGGCTTTGATCAATGGTGAGAGTAACATTGCCGCCAACCTCGTAGCGAGTGGGGAGGAAACCAAGGGCGAATAATCCTAAAAGCAGCAGGAGTTTTGACCGATGGGGCGATCGAGCTTTGGGGGCGATCGGGGACGCTGGAGCATTAGCTGGCTCTAGTTTCGGCTCTGGTTTAGCTGGGGGAACAACCCGGAGGACGGGCTGGGAAGGGTTAAGGGAGTTGGGGATGGTTCAGTAGGGTCTGCCAAGTCTGGAGGAAGTGCGCCTGTTGGGGCAAGCCGTAGAGGAGCGAGATTAACAGGAAACCAATCAGGAGGTAGCCACTCTGGGCAGTCCAGAGCCATTGGAGATAGGGGATGGTGCGATCGAGCCAGGGGTCGGGGTTAAACAGGGGGACTTTGAGCATGGCGAGTTGCCAAAAGCCGAAGTGAAATTTACTGGGTTGGGGATCGTAGCCTGTTGCCATGCCTGTGGTGGTGAGGTTGCGCCAAATTAGGTCAAGGTCATGGGAGGTAAGTTGAAATTGCTCTAGGAGTTGGTCTGGGGGGAGGAGTCCGAGGCGATCGATCACGGGTTGGTAGCGATGGCTAATGCGGAGTTGCCGAGTGACATCGGCGGCGTTGCGAAGAATCCAATAACTATCGGGATGGTAGAACCATTGGACGGTGGGTTTGAGGAGGGGGCTATGGGGCTGTTAGGGGCTATGGGGCAGGGGCAATTGTTAGCTCATAGTGAAGGGCTAAGACTTCGTTTTCTTTTAAAATAGCCATGGCATATTCACAGCCTTGATTGTCGGCAAACTCTACTAAATACTGATTCTCTTCTCTGTTGTCATAAATTTCAACGATTGTTCCAACTTGTCCACTGGGTAAACCGGAGATCGATATTCTGGCTCTAACTAAGGTTAGTCTATCAATGGAAACTGAGTTAAGAATGGCTATGGTATCCAAAAGGTTCAGGGTTTTCATTGCAGTACGATCGATAATCTTTAGATTAGGTTAAGAAACGCAATCCTCAAACTTGATATAGGTTAGCCTACAGCGAGGTGACCCTAATTAATTTCAATTTGTCTTATCACTTATAAGAAGATGATTGAGTCAGCTGACCAGTAAATATTGACAATAAACAAGTTTAGGAGATTTTCATATGAGACGTGTTCATGGTTTGTTAAGTATTGCTCTTGCATCTTTTCTAAGTATTAATTCAGGTGTTGCGATGGGCAGAGGAATTGAGCAAGTACCCAATCAAACTTCATTTGATCAAACTGAGCCTATGATAATGGCTGACTTCTTTCGCGATATCCAAAGGACTATCCAAACTATAGATCAGGTGAATCAAATCAGGTTGCGAGAGGAACGTAGGCAACAACTGGAAGCCGCTCGACAGGCAGCAACTGAACAGCAGCGACTAGAAAACGGAACGGCGGCGGCAGTATTTTGAAAGCCTTTCTCCAGAGCAGAAGGAGGTTTTTTTAGCTGAACAA
>JAAUUE010000337.1 GCA_012031635.1 Coleofasciculaceae cyanobacterium SM2_1_6
CTCGTGTCTGTAAGACGGCTCCGCAAATAATTAAAGGAGTTTGGGGTTGCTGATATTTCTGAGTTAATTTTGGTAACTCCCGTCTTAGATATACGTCTAGACTTTTCAAAATCGTATGCTGTCTTAAACCTTGCAACAAACAGTAAGTAAAAGCTCCGTGGCGAATTTCTGCATCTTCTATTTCATAGGATTTATGATTGCGTTGACAAGCAAAAATAGTCACAATTCCCTTTTGTTTAGTTAGGGTTTCTGTCTCCGCTCCCAACATTCCACTATCACGATCGGGGGGAGAAAATCCTCGACACATATCTAAGACCAAAACAATATTTTTAATCCCGTGCAGATCCCGGAGACAATCAACAACAAAATCGATCGTGACTAAGCTATCAGGAATAGATATTTCCCCGTCACTGGGAATTAAACAGTCTCGAAGCTCTCGATTGATGATGCCATGCCCAGCAAAGAAAAATAAGAAATTATCTATGCTTTCACCAGAGGGGATTTTTTGCCGAAGAATTATTTTGAGATTTGTAGCCGCCGGATTGGTTTTAATACCTTTTATAGGTTAGGAAATAACTATTTTTTCTTGGATTAAATCTCCAGTTTGCTCTTCGATTAAATCCTCAGTACAGAGCAAAATATTTTCCTTTAGAAATCCCACCTCTAGGAGAAAATCTCGCATCGCTTCGGCATCCCGGACAGCACATTTGAGATGCTTATTTTTAGGGATGTGTTCGTAGTGATTGATACCAATTACCAGAGCGAAATTTCTGACCATCGAGGGCTAAGTACTTTGACGCTTAAATTTTAATGTTATCACCCCTTCCCCCGCCAATTCTGCCCCGACCCAGAGCTTCACTTCCCCCTTGCTACTGATTTTCACCTGTAGCTCCACCTCATCTAGTTTGAGGTCTGAATTTGCACCAACTTTGGCATCGGCTTGCTGGAATAGCTTACCAATATTTTCGAGAAACAGATTCATATTTCGTTCTAAAACTCCGGTCGCCACCGGAATTGTCTTAGATTTTAGCTTTTCTACAGTATCACCCCAACCCCGCTCCCCTTCTTCTGTCGTGCCTTCATCATTGGTCAAAATTAAAATTGTTTCACTCATAGCCGATCGGTTTTATTGGTGGTGATGTAGTATATTCCCAGTTTGCCATACTAAAAGGAGTTTGCAAAGTGAATGTATTTTGCTCTAGGTAATCTATTGTATGATTTTATCAAGCCTAGGCTCTTGAGGAAAATTCTGCCTACGATCGAGCTTCTGAATATAAATTATTTTGCTAAATGAGGAATGATAATGAAGGCTTTCATTAAAGATAAAAAGATTTATTTAACTGATCCACTACCAGAGAACTTAGAAGATGGGGATGAAGTTGAGATATCGATCGTCCAAATCAAGAAAAAGAACTATCCATTTCCTACCTTCATTCTTGGGATTAAAGATGAGTACCTAAATCGAGAACATATCTATGAATCAGACTCGCATCTTTCTTGATACCAACGTTTTAGTTTATGCCCACGATTCCTCCTCTCAGCACCATATCATCTCGGCTAATTTACTGTCAGCAGTATTTACAGGAAGATTTCAAGCTGTACTTTCCGAGCAAAATCTCCTTGAACTCTATCGCATTTTAACTAATCCTATAGCGATGAAAGGGAACTCTTTATCTACTTCCCAAGTAAAAAACTTAATTGAGAGTACTTATCTAGGGGGGCAATTTCAAATTATTTATCCAACTCAAGCAGTTCTCCGCCAAGTTTTAGAATTAGCAGTACAAAAAAATATTACTTCAGCTAAAATATTTGACCTCCGCCTTGCTGCGATCGCTCTATCTACACAAGTTAAGTTTCTAATTACCTTTAATATTAAGGATTTCACTGGAATTAATGGATTAACACCACTCTCTCCTTATGAAATTTTTACCTATCTAGATACTTAACTTACTTATAAAGCCTAGTTAGTAACCACAGGGCTGCAATCACTCCAGCAAAGTGGGCAAAGATTGTATTGGTGTTGGCTTGGACAACGAAGAGGTCTAGGGGTTGGATAAATTGAATTGCGCCGCCGGGGACAAACGTACCGGGTTGCTGGGAGAGCGATCGAGCCAAGGTACTACCGATAATGGCCTGCGCCCCCACCAGAGTTAATAACATCCCCGATAGATTAATAATGACCCCAACCCGCACCGCTTGGATCGTATCGATCTTGCTAGGGCGGAGCGAAGGAATCGGATCCTTGAGTTGCTGAGCAATCTTGGTGTAGCGAAACGCCCAGAAAATACTCATCCCCAAGGTAACTAGCCCCGAAATGGCAAAGAAAATCCCAAAACCCAGTACCTTGTGCAGTTTCTCCCGATCGAGTAGTGGTACTAGAAAAGGCGTAAAGCAGCAGAATAATTGAAGAAATTACCCCCAGCACTAATTGTGTCCAGAAAGCAGCCCAACCAATTCGTTGGAGAGACTGGGAAATTTGTTTGAGATTTGTGGGAATTGGCGAAATATCTGGCTGTTCTGACATGAGTTAGGCGGAAATTGGATCAAAGTTGGTGATTATAATATCGGTAGAGAAAAATTTACTTAGCTGACTTCCTTAGCTGATTTTTGTCTGATTTTGGGTAGTTCTAGTTTAAAACCAACTCAAATTCAATATATCAATCTCAACTAGGTAATCTCAACTTGCTAATCTAAATCTATAGTTTGACGGGATCGTCTGGGAAACTATCTTTATCAAGATTAGCACAGCAGCCTCCATCTACTCACTCCGTTAGCTGTATCTCTATTTGGGTTCAGGATTCAGGGTAAAAATCCAGAATAAAGATTCAGGGCAAAATTTAAGTTAAAAAATTTAGGGTGCAGATTCAGGGATAAGTATCCCCGACCTTTGGTTAGAACGTTTAGAAATGATGTCCAGTTAGTTTTGATAATACTTGGCTTGATGACAGCATCTACAGCATCTACATCCACTATCACCCTGTCTCCATAGAATTATCTCAACCTTAACTGACATTAGGATTCAGGTTCTAAAGGTTTAATCTGTCTTGGCAATCAAGGCGATCGCTTAACTATTAGCTCAATTATTAACCGTTAGATTCTGGCTGTACTTAGAAATCTAGGTTAGAAAAAATCTAAGTTAGATTTCTAGGGCGGCTACGCAGGTGATTGTAATGAAATTTGACGATATTTATCAATTTTTTGAAAACCCCCCGCCCCACTATCTCAACCGAGAACTAGCAGTTTGCTATATTCTTGCCATCTTAGTCCAAGGGGAATCCTACGGAACCCAGATGCTGGAAACCTTGGAACGGAAGTATCTTACCTACCGAATTTCGGATACGGTGCTGTACGGTTCTTTGAAGTTTCTGGAAGACAATGGCGTGATTGCTGGTTGTTGGAAAAAAGTTTTGGGGAGGGGCAGACCCCGGCGGATGTATAAAGTTGAGAGCGAATGGGTCGATCGAGCCAAGGAACTAGCAAATCTCTGGCATGATTACACCACCGGGGAGCGCAAGGCTATCTAGATTCGATATTGTCAAAATTAGTCAAAGTCTAGTCTGAGTCTAGATTAGGGTCTCCGCTTGGGTCAGAAGGGAATTGGGGATTTGGGAATTATTTAATCAGACGTGAGTTCGACAAAATCTGAAGCCCTCACCCTCCCCCGTTCTGGGAGAGGGAACAAGAAAAATTAGTCTTACTCCCCTTCTCCCCTTGAGGGAGAAGGGGTTGGGGGATGAGGGGTATTTCTGAGCATCGAACTCACGTTAATCAGAGTAAAGAAGTCATCTTCTAGTTCGTAGCCCAACATCTTTGCCATTCCTTGTACCCTTGCTTTACCCCCCAGACCCTGCTTTTCTAGCCAGTTAGTGAGAATAAAAACCTTTTGCATCACGAAAATTTCTAGAGCTTCCGGATTGTACTGGATGCCTTCGGTGCGGTGAAACTCGTGGGGAACTAACATGGCAACGTAACGAGCAAATTCTCCTCCTTTCCAGTCCAAAAGAAAGACAATCCACGGATATTGGGCATCAAGACGAATATACCAGAGGCGAATTTCCGGGATTTCCGAGAGTTCCCTGGGGTCTGTGGGTTCTTGGGGAAAGTCGATGGCAAAACTAAGCTGCTGTTCTTGGGGAGCGATCGAGCCTGTAGTTAACCAATCCTCCACCAGTTTCGATACTGGGGACAGGTCAAGATTAAGAATATTTGTTTGAGTAATCTCAATTTTCATATACATTTGGGATGAACTATATTTCTAACTATACTTTTTAATCAGACTAATCAGACTAGGTAAACTTTGTGCTTGATCTAAAACTAATTCGAGAAAATCCTTCCTTGGTGCAAGAACTGCTCGATCGCCGGACTCCGGGAGCCTATGACTTACAAAAAATTTTAGACCTAGATGCTCGATCGAGGGAGCTAGAAACTAGCCGGAGCCAAATCCAAGCCAGAAGTAACGAAATTGGCAAACTTATCGGGCAGAAAATGCAATCCAAAGCCGACCCCAAGGCTCCCGAAATCCAAGCCCTCCGCACCGAAGGCAACCAGCTCAAGGAACAGCTAGCCGCCCAAGGAGACACCGAAAAAGAAATCAAAGTAGCGATCGAAGCCCTGCTCTTGACCCTGCCCAACCTGCCCAGTCCCCAAACTCCTGTAGGCAAAGACGAAACCGCCAATGTGGAGATCAAACGCTGGGGAGATGAATTTATCCCGAAACATGACGGCATTCTGCCCCACTGGGAAATTGGCGAACGGTTAGGGATTCTCAACTTTGAGAAGGCGGTGAAAGTTGCCCAGAGTCGGTTTGTGAACCTGATGGGGGCGGGGGCTGCCCTAGAGAGAGCCTTAGCGAATTTTATGCTCGATCGACAGATTGCGGCGGGCTATGTCGGAAGTAATTCCCCCTATTTTAGTCAATCACCCAAGC
>JAAUUE010000018.1 GCA_012031635.1 Coleofasciculaceae cyanobacterium SM2_1_6
AACTCCTACCTCAGCCGCATGGAGCCAGAAATCATTGCCAATCACGGCTTTATTGATAAGTACATTGGGGATGCGTTGATGGCGCTATTCAGTGGTTCAGCCCATGGTTCACCTAATACTTCAGCCAGTGGCTTGACTAGGGGTTCAGCCGATGATTCAACCAATGGCTCAAATAATGGCTCGGCAATGGTGCAATTAATCAAGCAGCGATCGGCTCAACTAATAGCTCGGCGGATGATGCAGTCCGAGCCGGGATTTGTATGCTGGAAACCCTCAAGGAGTACAATCAGCACCGGGGAAATTCTGGCTATGCCCCGATTAAAATTGGCATTGGGATTAATACTGGTTCCTTGATGTTGGGGACGGTGGGGGGCAAAAACCGCATGGATAGTACGGTGATCAGTGATGCGGTCAACTTGGCTTCGCGATTGGAGGGATTAACCAAGGAATATTCGGTGCCATTGCTCATTTCGCACCATACCTTCTGGAATTTGTCCGATGCCAACAAGTATTGTATCCGGCTAATCGATCGAGTCCAAGTGAAGGGCAAATCGGAATGGATTACGGTTAATGAAGTCTTTGATGCGGATCCCCCAGAAGTCCGGGAGGGCAAGTTGGCGACCTTGACGATTTTCATGGAAGCATGGGTACTCTACAATCAAAATAAATTTGCTGAAGCCAGCAAGGTTTTTCAAGAGTGTCTCCGCCGGAATCCGGGGGATCAAGTAGTCCAAGTTTATCTAGACCGTTGCCAGCGATCGCTCCGCATTGCTAAGCTCAAAGCCAATTTAGATTTATAGATTAGATTTATAGATTTACAGATCTATGGTTTTGTCAGATTTATCAAGTGCCGATTCATCCCCAATATTTATGCTCAAAATCTCTCAGGAAAATAAAACTAAGGTACAAACAATTTTGCTCTATCTGGTGCTGGGGTCGATCGCCTTGATCATGCTATTTCCCCTGCTCTGGCTAGTTAGCACTTCTTTCAAATCCTCCACCGAAAATATTTTTCAATTTCCCCCCCCGGCTGATTCCCCAAGCCCCTACTTTCCAAAATTTCCTCACTGTCTGGCAGACCAATCCCTTTGGGGTTTATCTACTCAATAGCTGTTTAGTCGCCGTGTTCACCGTAGGCTTGAATCTCATCTTCTGCTCTCTGGCTGCCTATCCCTTAGCACGCTTGCAATTTTGGGGGCGGGATGTAATTTTTAATACGATCGTGGCGACGATTATGATTCCCTTCCAGATTGTGATGATTCCCCTGTATATTCTCACGGTGCAACTGGGGCTAAAAAATAGTTACCTCGGTGTGATTTTCCCCAGCATTGCCTCGGCGTTTGGGATCTTTCTGCTCCGCCAAGCTTTTCAAGGAGTCCCCAAGGAATTGGAGGAAGCCGCCCGCATGGACGGGTGTAGTGATCTGGGGATTTGGTGGCATGTGATGTTACCCGCCGTCCGTCCTGCCCTGATTACCCTTGGCATCTTTGTCTTCATTGGCTCCTGGAGTGATTTCCTTTGGCCGCTGATTGTCCTCGATCGCCCAGAAATGTACACTCTGCCCTTGGGGGTGGCGAAGTTAGCAGGAACTTTTTCCCTCGATTGGCGCCTAATTGCTGCCGGGTCGGTGATCTCCATTGCCCCAGTTTTAATATTTTTTGGGCTACTCCAGCGCTACATTGTACCTACGGATCTTAGTAGTGGGGTGAAGGGCTAATGTTAATGGACGGGAAGGCGATCGCTGAAAAAATTTATACTGAAACGAAAATACAAGTAACGGAGCTACAGGCAAAATTTGGATGCGCTCCGGGTTTAGCCGTGATCATGGTGGGAAATAATCCCGCCAGCGCTGCCTACGTGGGCAACAAGGAAAAAGCCTGTGCTAAGGTGGGGATTACGTCTTTTCGCTACAACTTCCCCGCCGAAGTCACCCAAGGAGAATTGAGCCAGTTAATTCACCAACTCAACCAAAATGAACTAGTAGACGGAATTTTGCTGCAATTACCCATCCCTGACCACCTAGATTCTGGGGCGTTATTAGGAGAAATTGCCCCCGAAAAAGATGTGGACGGTCTCCATGCCGTCAACTTGGGGAAACTTGTCCGGGGAGAACCGGGTTTACGCAGTTGTACCCCCGCCGGAGTGATGCGCTTGTTGCAGGAATACAACCTTGACCCCCAAGGAAAACAGGCTGTGGTGATCGGCAGGAGTATTTTAGTCGGCAAGCCCCTCGCCCTGATGCTGTTGGCAGCAAATGCCACGGTGGCGATCGCCCATTCCCGCACTGAGAATTTACCAGAATTAACCCGTCGGGCAGATATTTTGGTAGCTGCGATCGGTCGTCCCCTGATGATCACGGCGGAGATGGTCAAGCCCGGAGCGGTGGTGATTGATGTGGGCATGAACCGAATTACTACGGAGCAGGGTTCCCGGCTGGTGGGGGATGTGGATTTTCCGGCAGTGCAGGAAATTGCAAGTTATATCACTCCGGTTCCCGGCGGCGTGGGGCAGATGACAGTGGCGATGTTGATGGTTAATACTGTGAAGAGTTATCTCGATCGCTTTGAGGTTGCTTAGCAAAATCGCTTTAGGGTTGCCTAGACAAGTCCCCCTAGTTTTACGGAGTAGTTATCAATTCAAAACATATGGACTACAAAGGCAAATAGGCAATGCGATTGATCCAGTCCTCAGACTCTGATGTTTCCCATATCCTAAGCAGATTATCTATCGCTTTACTGACTAGGGTACTCTGCAACACAATTATGAGTCCTGAGCTAGTTTGAGTAGAGATAAACTCAGCAAAATATCTTGGCATTGTTCTTTGGTCGTGGGAAACAAGAACTCTGCTCTCTTGGGACGCAATCAGTAAAACTTCTAAATCTGACAATCCGCTCAGGGCTGATATGTTAGCAGTTTGAAAATCTATCGAGGGTTCTCGCCTCAAAATACCTGTAATAATTGACTGATTGAGGTCTGCGTCTGCCTGAAAGCGAATGGTCATAATTAAGCCTTCTGAGCATCACGTAATTTTTGATAGAAAAGTGAATTGTTTTCCTGAGAATGCTTTCTTAGAGCTTCAAATAGTTTCTCTCCTTCTTCAAGGTATGCCTCCACAGCTTTATGGTTGGCAAGGTAGAAAGTAATTCCTCCATAGACTTCTTCTAGGGTCAAGGCAGGAAATGACTGGACAATACTTTCAGGAGAAGCACCTGCTAAAAAAAGATAGATAATTGAGTCCAGAGAAACACGTTTTCCGAGAATGCGATAACAGCCTTCCCGTTCTTCAACATATTGTTTTTTAGTAACGATCGCTATACTCATCCGTCTACCCTAGCCTTTCAATAGTAAATTTTTCTTCATTCCCATCTTAAGCAAAATTGCAGGGGAATTTTCATAACTTTAAGAATTACTGGATTGCTTCTTGCCAGTTCACCAAAAGTAACCGAACCGGATAAAATGGTGAAGATTATCTGTGGTGGTGAGGATTTTTTGGGATGAGTAGTAATTTTAATTTAGATAGTTATCTCCAAGAGCGACAGCAAGAAGTAGAAATCGCCCTTGATCAATCGATCGAGGTAATTTATCCAGAGAAAATCTACGAATCCATGCGCTACTCTCTAATGGCAGGAGGAAAACGGTTGCGCCCTATCCTTTGCTTGGCAACCTGCGAACTCCTGGGGGGAACCACCGCCATCGCCATGCCCACCGCCTGCGCCCTAGAGATGATCCACACCATGTCCCTGATCCATGACGACCTGCCCTGCATGGACAATGACGATTTCCGTCGGGGCAAACCCACTAACCATAAGGTCTACGGCGAAGATATTGCTGTCCTCGCTGGAGATGCTCTCCTTGCCTACGCTTTTGAAATGGTTACAAAAACCCCAGAAGTTCCTGCTCCCAGAGTATTACAAGTAGTCACCAAACTTGCCCAAGCTGTAGGCGCTGCCGGACTAGTGGGGGGACAGGTGGTAGACTTAGAGTCGGAAGGGAAACCCGATGTCACCGAAGCAACCCTGACTTTTATCCACACCCACAAAACCGGAGCTTTATTAGAAGCCAGTGTCCTGTCGGGAGCCATTCTCGCTGGGGCAGAGCCGGAGGATTTGGCAAGGTTGGCAAGGTACGCTCAGAATATTGGTTTAGCGTTCCAAATTGTCGATGATATTCTCGATATCACTGCCACCCAAGAACAGTTGGGCAAGACGGCGGGGAAAGATTTGCAAGCCCAAAAAGCCACCTATCCTAGTTTGTGGGGTCTAGAAGCATCTCGCCACAAAGCCGAATCACTGGTCATTTCTGCCCAGAATGAGGTGCTGCCCTGGGGCGAAAAAGGAGCGGCTCTCCGGGCGATCGCTGGTTATATTACAAGTCGTACCCACTAGGAGTCGTTAACTAGGAGCAAACCATGCAGAATTTGTCTACTATTCTCAATAATCATGTGCTGATTGTGGCGATCGCCGCTTCTTTGATCTCCCAATTCATTAAACTCCTGATCGAGATTTTTAAGAATAAAAAATTTAATCTCCGGGTATTGGTAGGGACAGGGGGAATGCCTAGCGCTCATTCGGCTCTGGTGTCGGCTCTGGCGACGGGGGTGGGGCAGGAGTCGGGCTGGGATAGTATTGAGTTTGCGATCGCTACCCTGTTTGCGGTAATTGTCATGTACGATGCGGCGGGAGTCCGACAAGCGGCGGGGAAACAAGCGAGAATCCTCAACCAGATTATTGATGAGTTGTTTGAAGTGGGGAAGGAATTTAATGAAGACCGCCTCAAGGAACTATTGGGACACACGCCATTTCAGGTAATTGTCGGGCTATTTCTAGGGATTGCGATCGCCTGCCTTGCCCGCCTAACCTATTAAAATTTCTGCTGTGGCAGTTCTAACTGATTTTATGCGCCGGAGGCAGGTGAGATAATCTACCAGAAGTCACACCTATTGTAATTTAGCTAGGGCATCAGCTGCGGCTCTTTTTTTCTGCTTCTTTTTTGCCGGATGCTTTGCCCTCACCATAGATTTTTTGGGCAACGAAGACTTTGGCTAGATATTCTGGGGCGTGATCAGGGCCACCAATGCGATCGGTCACGTAGTGAGGCAGGAGAGAGTTAAAATTTGCCTGTACCCAAACCTGAAACTGATTTTTAGCATCAACGTAGATCGGGGGTTCATCCTCTGGGGATAGTTCAGGGGATAAAACCGCATCAAAAAAATATGTCATGATTAATCGCAGCTCTGTTAGATTTCGATCGCTATCTAGGTAGTAGGCTCCCACCACTGCTTCAAAGGCACTACTCAACAAATTGGGATTGCGATCGCCCCCGACTGACTCAACCCATTACCGAGGCGTAGCTGCTGACCCAAACCAATTTCTTGGGCAAATTTGGCTAGTTGTTGTTCATCCACAAGGTGCGATCTGCGCCAAGTCATCTCTCCTTCTGGCAGCAACGGCTCCCGCAGATAAAGATATTCTCCACTCAGGAAATTGAGCAAGGCATCCCCCAAAAACTCTAGGCGCTCGTTGTGGCTATGTCCGGGATTTTCGTTAGTATAGGAACTATGGGTAAGGGCTTGCTCTAAAAGTTTTTGATCTCGAAATTTCAGTAATTTATGAGTCGTCATAGTTTTCTTGTAGTACAATCAAAATCAATAAAATTACGCATTTCTTCAGAGAGAAACAAGATATTTAACTAACTTAAATTTAGCTACTTTTGGGGTTGCGTTCCTTAACCTAGCGGATAGACTATCGATCGAGTCCGAGCCAAAATGGTCGGCACTACAGATTATCTCCCTAAGCCCTGCCAAGAACAGGAATTATTAATGCTCCTCAAAAAATACATCGGTTTAGGAGAACCCAATATTTAATAAAGCCGATGCTTAGAAACCCAATTATCCAGCCCAACCAACCTTACAATTTCTCCGATTACTTCAAACTCAACTTTGCTCCCCAAGACATTCTTGCCTACTTTGGTGTAACTCTCCAGCGCCGCTCCTGCCAATTGCCTCACTACACCGGAGAACTCGATCGCCTGACTGACCTGAAAGCTCGCATCGAAGAAAGCCTACCCCGTCTCAGTCTGACCAGTGAAATGGCGCGGCGAGAATTTTTGATTGCCCCGGTATTGACCGATTTACTGCACTACACCCAAGCCACCCTCAATGTTGAATATCCTGTATCAGTTAGCAACCAACTCAAAGGTTCCCTCGACTATCTACTGCAAAATCACCAGACATTTCTAGTAGTTGAAGCCAAAAATGAAGACCTAGAAAGAGGTTTTGTGCAGTTAGCGATCGAACTTATCGCCCTCGATCAATGGATAAAATCCGATCAAAGTATCCTGTACGGGGCAATTTCCACCGGGAACATTTGGCAATTTGGTCAGTTCGATCGACAATCTCGATGGGTAACTCAAGACCTCCATCTCTACCGTGTCCCCGCCGATCTAGAAGACCTTTTAAGAGTTTTAGTCAAAATCTTGAATGATTGATACTTGAATGATCGATCGAGTCCGAGCCAAAATGGTCGGGGCTACAAATTATCTCCCTAAGCCCTGCCAAGAACAGGAATTATTAATGCTCCTCAAAAAATACATCGGTCTAGGATAACCAAATATCTAAAAAGAAGCAAATGCATTTCGACTTTCTTATTCCTAAGCGTCCTGTATCTTTGCAAACAAGAAAAACCGCAAATTTACAATCATGGAAACAATATGTTAGAAGTGAAGCTGCAAAAACTTGGAAAGGACAGATTTTTTCTGGCAAGGATATTCAACTAACATTAATATATCTTTGTAATAGCGATCCTGTTGATACAGACAATATTATCAAACCAATACAGGACGCTCTTATTGGTCTTATCTATGACGATGACTTACTAATTGCAGATATAGATTCACATCGCCGATCCTTGTCTGGAACCTTTGACCTTACCCTATGTCCAATTCTACTTGTTCAGGGCATAACATCTGGCTTAGAGTGTGTGTACGTTAGAGTTGCTGAATCTAAATCATTGGAGGACTACTTATGACTGCTAATTCTCAATTAACTAATTCTCAATTAACTGAAACAGATTTAGGTGCTAAAGTTGCAGAGAATTATAGACAACAGGGGTTTGAAGTTGTAATTAATCCTTCTACCTCCTTGATTCCTTTTGATTTAGGAAGTTATCGTCCAGATATTATTATTATTGCTAAAAAGCCATCGGATGAAAACTACATAATTGAAATTAAGAAGTCAGCTTCTAGAATCTCAGTCGATCGCTATCGAGCAATTGCCGAAATAGTTGCTCAACAAAACGGTTGGCGATTTTTATTAATAACTGGGGATGATGTCTCTCTAGAAGGGACAAAAGACCATGCCGAATTACTGACTTGGGAGCAAATGTTGCAGCGTAAAGCCCAAGCTCAAAAATTTTTAGAGAGTGGTGAAGTGGAAGTAGCTTTTTTGTACCTATGGGGAATTTTAGAAGCTGCCATGCGTCAACAGGCAAAAAATGTTGCGATTCCGATCGAACGCTTTCCTGCCAACTCATTAATTAATCACCTATATTCTCAAGGTGAACTTTCGATAGAACAGTTCGATCGAGTAAAGGAGATGCAAACAGTCCGAGATCGCCTTGTGCATGGCTATCAGTCTCCCAATTTGACAGAACCAACCCAGCAACTTCTAGAGCTTGTTAATGAATTAATCCCCCTGTGGAAACCGGAATGAATCTAAATGAATTGCCGGGGTCGGAGCTAATCTTACCCGGATTGGAAGATATTCACCAAGGCAGAAATAAGACAATTGGGTCGCTATTAATCTCGATCGCATCTGTGCGCTTAACCGCAGCAGGGTTAGATATCCCGAAAGAGTCCCTAATATCAGAGCCAGAACTAGCTTTATATGCCCATCTTCAGAACGAACGTGAGGATGCCTATCCTTACTACAATGCTTTATTGAATAGCCTCAACAGTTTTTGTGTTGCCCTTGAACTAACAAAGGATTGAACTCAGCAACCAAAAAAGGGACGGGAAAGAGACGGGCAGAATGTGTTAGAATCAACACTACACAATTGATTTCGGCTAGTGCTACTCTCATTTCTAATTTTATTTTTTAAGATTTAGATAGGTTTTGTAGCATACATTCTTATCTTTGAATCAAGAGTAAAGCAAGTATTAAACGTTTAGCACCCATTCTTAGGTTTGGGTGAGGATTGAAACCCCTATGCCTAGTTCCCCAGAACGGATTGTCCCGACTAATCTGCGTAATGAAATGACCCGTTCCTATCTGGAATACGCCATGAGCGTGATTGTGGGGCGAGCCTTACCAGATGCGCGGGATGGGTTGAAGCCAGTCCATCGGCGGATTCTCTACGCTATGCACGAACTGGGTTTGAGTCCCGATCGCCCCTTCCGGAAGTGTGCCAGAGTTGTCGGGGAAGTGCTGGGTAAATACCATCCCCACGGGGATACGGCGGTCTATGATGCGCTGGTACGGATGGCTCAAGACTTTTCCATGCGATCGCCCCTGATCAATGGGCATGGGAACTTCGGCTCCGTTGATAATGATCCCCCGGCAGCCATGCGTTACACCGAGTGTCGGCTGCAAACCCTGACCACCGACTCTCTCCTCCGGGATATCGAAGCAGAAACCGTAGATTTTGGGGATAACTTTGATGGCTCCCAACAGGAACCCCTAGTGTTGCCCTCCCGGATTCCCCAACTCCTCCTCAACGGCTCCTCTGGCATCGCCGTGGGCATGGCGACCAATATCCCGCCCCACAACCTTGGGGAACTCATCGATGGTTTAGTTGCCCTGATTCATAATCCTGAAATTACCGATCGAGAACTGATGCAATACATTCCCGGCCCGGACTTTCCCACGGGGGGACAGATTCTAGGCACTTCGGGGATCAAAGAAGCCTACACCACCGGACGGGGTTCTATCACCATGCGGGGGGTGGCAGAAATTGAACTGATCGAACAACCGGGCAGGCAAGATCGAGAAGCGATTATTATCACCCAACTGCCCTACCAAACCAATAAGGCGGCTCTGATTGAAAAAATTGCCGAAATGGTGAACGAAAAGCGCCTCGAAGGGATTTCTGATATCCGGGATGAGAGCGATCGAGACGGCATGAGAATTGTCATTGAACTGAAGCGGGATGCCTACGCCAAGGTTGTACTGAATAACCTCTACAAGCAGACCCCGATCCAGACCAACTTTGGGGCAAACATGCTGGCGCTGGTTCACCAAGAACCCCAACTCTTGACCCTGAAGCAATTCCTTGCTGTCTTCTTGGAGTTTCGGATTGAAACCATTACCCGCCGCACCCAGTACGAACTCCGCAAAGCTGAGGAGCGAGACCACTTGTTGCTGGGATTATTGATTGCCTTAGGGAATCTAGATGGGGTGATCCGGATGATCCGGGAAAGTGCCGACACCGCCACTGCCAAGCTGGAACTATCGAGCCAATTTGGGTTATCCGAAGTCCAAGCTGAGGCAATTCTCCAAATGCAACTCCGCCGTCTCACTGCCTTGGAAGCCCAGAAAATTCAAGCAGAGCATGAGGAGCTAGTCCAGAAAATTACCGAACTCCGCAGTATTCTTGCCAACCGGGAGCGGATTTTAGAAATTGTGGAAACTGAGGCCCTTGCGATCAAGGCAACCCACGGCACACCCCGCTTAACGACGATCGATCCCGGCGAAGGGGAAATTTTTGATATAGATCTAATTGCCAATGAAAAATCCTTAATTCTGCTAACAGAACAGGGCTACATTAAACGGATGCCTGTGGATACCTTCGAGGCGCAAAACCGGGCGACTAGGGGCAAAGCGGCGACCAAGATGAAGGATGATGACGGCATCAAACACTTCTTTACCTGTTGCGACCACGATAGTATTCTCTTCTTTACGGATCAAGGTGTAGTTTATAGCCTCCGGGCGTACCAAATCCCCCTAGCTTCCCGCACAGCAAAGGGAGCACCGATTATTCAAATGCTGCCCATCCCCAGAGAAGAGCAAGTTACCTCGATCGTCCCCGTGAGTGAGTTTAGCGATGAGGAATACTTGGTGATGCTGACGGTGCAGGGATTTGTGAAAAAGACAGCCCTTTCTGCCTTTAGTAATATCCGCTCCAATGGTTTAATTGCCATTTCCCTCGAAGCTGATGACCAACTCCGGTGGGTACGTCTAGCAAAAGCCGAGGATAGCGTCATTGTAGGCTCCCGCAAAGGTATGGCGATCCATTTCCGCACTGACCATACCCAACTCCGCCCCATGGGCAGGACGGCTCGGGGGGTAAGAGCGATGAAGCTTACCAAGGGAGACAACTTGATTAGTATGGATGTGCTGCCCAGCAGTGTGGTGGCGACGATCGCCAGTGATGTGGAGGCAGAAAATTCTGATTTTGACCGTACGGTACTTGACCAAGAGCTACTAGAGAGTACCGAAGCTCTTGAGTTGGCAGAAATTGCCGAAGTTGCCGAAATCTCCGAAATTTCCGAGGAAGAAACTGCTAGTCTTGAAGACTTAGGGGAAGATGTCGAGCTAAGTGCTGATTTTGACCGTACGGTAGGTCCTTGGATTCTAATTATTACCAGCAATGGTTATGGTAAACGAGTCCCGGTGGGTATGTTCCGGCTCCAGCGCCGCTTTGGCAAGGGGATCATTGCCACCAAGTTTAAGTCGAAAACGAGTGGAGATCAGCTAGTGGCCCTACGGGTGGTGAATCCGGGGGATGAATTGATGATCGTCACCAACCGGGGGATTATTATCCGCCAGTCTGTGGATGCCATCTCTACTCAGTCTCGTGCGGCTACGGGAGTCCGAGTCCAACGCCTAGACGAAGATGATGCGATCGCTGCGGTGGCTCTGATTCCCCCCTCCAGTGAGGAAGACGAAGAACTAGAAGAAGTCTAGAGGAGAAATTTTCTTGCAACAAGCAACACTGCACCAACTGAAGGTATTTGAAGCTGTCGCCCGTCATAACAGTTTCACGAGGGCAGCAGAGGAATTATTCCTCACCCAACCGACAGTATCCATGCAGGTCAAACAATTAACGAGGGCGGTGGGGCTTCCCCTTTTTGATCAAGTCGGCAAACGCCTCTACCTAACGGAAGCCGGACAACGCTTATTAGTGGCGAGTCGAGAAATCTTTGCTAAGTTAGACCAGCTAGAGATGGTAATGGCAGACCTGAAGGGTTTACGGCAGGGAAAGCTACGCTTGGCGGTGATTACCACGGCGAAGTATTTTGTGCCTCGATTGTTGGGACCTTTTTGTCAGCAATATCCGGGCATTGACATCTCTTTACAGGTGACAAACCATCTGGGGATCACTGAACGCCTCAGTGAAAATCTTGACGACCTCTACATTGTCAGTCAACTGCCGGAGGGTTTGCTAGTTAGCTCCCATCCAGTACTAAAAAATCCTTTAGTGGTCATTGCTTCTACTAAACATCCCTTAGCAGGACAGAAAAATATCCCTATTACCTCTCTAATGCATGAACCATTTATTATGCGGGAGCCGGGATCGGGGACACGGCGATCGGTGCAGGAGTTGTTCGATCGCCACGGTATCAGCGTCAAAGTCCGTCTAGAGTTGGGCAGTAATGAAGCCATTAAACAAGCCATTCGGGGGGAGTTAGGAATTTCGGTGCTATCTCGGCATACTCTGGTGTTACAGGGAGCCTTGGAGGGGTTGACAATTCTGGATGTGCAGCAGTTTCCCATCGAAAATCAATGGTATGTGATCTATCCTCAGGGTAAACAACTATCGATCGTTGCCCAGACTTTCTTTGAATACTTACTCCAAGAGGCTACAATGATTGCCGAGCAGATCAATGCGCCCTTGTAATTAATTTTGAGCAATCTATGACTACTGGGGAAATACCCTGTCTAAGTTTAGCGATCGCCCGTCTGACCAAAGCTGGGACAGAAAATTTTGCTGTGTGGGTCTTGAAGTCTCCCTATCCGGGGGGCTATGTACATCATGATTCCCTCTGGACACCAGAATTAAGTCAAAGCTGGCTGGGCTGGCAGGAGGTTTTTCGGTAAACGGCTATCCCTTATCTCCTGTGAGCCATCCAGAATTAAAACCAGAAGCCAAACTAGAGTTAAAAGCAAAAGACACAAACCCAGGGCAGGAGAATATTGCTGACAGTGAGCAGGAACTAGAAAATAATTTAGTCGATAATTTAGTCGATAATTTAGTCAATAATCCAGAGATCAGCTTTAGCAAGAACACCGGGGGCGGCAGTACTACTAATCGGTTAATGCAGGATTTGGGAGTACAGTTGTGGCAGTGGTTATTTGCGGGGACAATCCAAAACAGTTTTGCCCAGAGTCAGGGCATCGCCATGGGACAAAATAAGCCCCTGCGCTTGCGGCTAGAGATTCGGGATCCCAATTTTATTTTCCTGCCTTGGGAGATTATGCAGCCCCAGTCTGGACAACAGGCGATTTCCCTGAAGGAGCAGATTCTCTTTAGCCGGACGACTAGCGATGTGGATCCGCTCTTGCCGCAACGGTTGGGGCTGAATTTGAAAATTTTAGTAGTCTTGGGTGCTGCCGGAGCTGAGGTTTTGGATTTAGAGGCAGAAGCAGTAACCTTAAGTCGGGTTTGGCAACAGCCGAAACAAGCACAAGTAATTGCGAATCGACTAGTTCCGGCGGTTCCTGCCCAAGTGGATACCCTGACTCAACCTACTCCTCAAGAGCTAATTCAAGCGATCGACAATGGTGGTTATAATATTTTTTTCTATGCAGGGCATGGTATGCCGGCGGCTGATGGGGGATTTTTATTTCTGCGGGAAGAGGCGGCTCTGAATGGGACAGAATTAGCTCAGGTACTAGTCCGTAATCAAGTCACTTTGGCAGTGTTTAATGCCTGTTGGCTAGCTTTTCCAGCACAGATTGGCAATCAGGCGATGCCCCGGAGTAGTCTGGCAGAGGTATTGATCCATCACGGGGTGCCAGCAGTTTTGGGAATGCGGGATGCGATCGCTGACCACGAGGCTCTGAGTTTTATCCAGAATTTTGCCCAAGCCCTAGCAGTACGAATGCCCATTGATCAAGCCGTCGCCGTGGCTCGCCAGCACCTCCTTACCCTCTACAAGTTCAATCAACCCGCTTGGACATTGCCGATTCTCTACATGCACCCGGAGTTTAATGGGGAACTCATCCGCTCGATCGAGGAGGGGATCACGGAGTTGCCGGGGTATACCAGTCTGCCAGAGGGAGGACCTTCCAAGGCTTATCTCCGAGATCTGGGGGGGACAAATCAAATTTGGTATCTCCAAGGAGGCGTGACGCGGGTGGGGCGCAGACCAGAAAATGATCTAATTATCCAAGAGCGCTGGGTCAGCCAACACCACGCTGAAATCCTCTGCCGAGAAGACCTCTCCCGCTACCCGACCTATCTCCTGCGGGATTTTTCCCGCTACGGCACGTTGATCTACTCTGCCCAAGGTTGGCAAAAAGTCCACCACCAAGAAATAGAACTTAAGTCTGGCATGAAAATCAAGTTCGGCAGCAGTCACGGGCAGTCCCTTGAGTTTGTCATCGATGAAGTTTATAAGTAACTTGAATAGGTTGATCAGGCTAAGCTGGGTTAACAAAATCTGTAATCTAAGGCATAAAATCTAGGGCATAATAAACTACCTACATTGCCTCGATCGAGTTGCCGCCATGTCTCTACTCAAAGATTTTTCCATCTCCGCCGTGATTGCTGGTTTTGTCACGGTTTTGGTAGGTTTTACCAGTTCCGCCGTGATTGTTTTCCAAGCTGCCCAGGCTCTGGGAGCCTCCCCAGAAGAGATTGGTTCGTGGATGCTGGCGTTGGGTCTGGGTATGGGCTTCACCTGCATTCTTCTCTCCCTGCGCTACCGAGTCCCGATCGTGACGGCGTGGTCTACTCCCGGAGCTGCGATGCTAATTACCAGTGTGGCTGGGGTATCAAGGCAAGAGGCGGTGGGGCGTTTTTGATCTCTGGGGGGCTGATTACCCTGTGTGGGTTTAGTGGCTGGTTTGAGCGAGTTTTGAACCGTCTGCCCCTGTCCATCGCTGCCGGGATGCTGGCAGGAGTCTTGCTCCGGTTTGGGCTGGATGTGTTTGGAGCGATGCAAACCCAGTTATTGATGGTGCTGGTCATGTTTTGTACCTACCTAATTGTGCGGAGTCGATCGCCCCGCTATGCAGTGATCACAGCGTTGGTCGTGGGTGTCGTGATCGCTGGCGGACAGGGATTGTTACAATTAGATACGGTCAGCCTCCAGTTAGCCAAGCCTGTATTTATCCTGCCGCAGTTTTCCTTCCAAGCCTTAATTAGCGTCGCCCTGCCCCTCTTTGTGGTGACAATGGCTTCTCAAAATATTCCCGGAGTCGCCACCATCAGAGCCTCAGGCTATCATGTCCCCATTTCCCCTCTCATTGGCTGGACGGGAGTTACTACCCTAGTTTTGGCTCCCTTTGGTGGTTATGCTTTCAACCTAGCTGCGATTACTGCGGCTATTTGCATGGGCAGAGAGGCGCACGAAAACCCCGATCGACGCTACATTGCGGCTATGGCTGCGGGGGGTTTTTATCTAATCGTGGGACTATTTGGTTCCACCGTGGGGGCGGTGTTTGCAGCTTTGCCCAAGGAACTGGTCTTAGCGATCGCTGGCTTGGCTCTCTTCGGCACGATCGGCAATGGTTTAGCGGGAGCTTTGAGCAAGGAAGAAGAACGGGAACCCGCCCTGATTACATTTTTGATGACGGCTTCTGGGGTGAGCTTACTAGGAATTGGGTCTGCCTTTTGGGGACTAGTGGCGGGGGTGTTCGCCCTTTTAATTTTACCCAGACACCGCTCAATTAGCTAAGAGGATATTCATGAAAAATAATGCAAATTTTCAAGGTAATGCTCTCATTGAAACTCTCAAATTAATTGCTAATCCGATTAAATTTCTAGATAGTTATAATCAAGTTAATCAAGATAGTTTTGTTGTCCCAGTATTAGGAATCAACTCTCCGCCAGTGGTGTTTTTCAACTCTCCAGAAGCTATTGGGGAAATCTTGGCAATTCCTAGTGAGAAGTTTGATTTTAGTCGGGCAACCCATGTATTTCGTCCTTTGATGGGGGATAGCTCGATCGTGCTGCAAGAAGGGCGATCGCACCAGCGACTCCGGCAATTACTTTTACCGCCGTTTCATGGGGAGAGAATGCGCTACTACGGGGCAACTATTTGCAAGATTACCAAACAAGTTACTCAACAATGGCGATCGCACTCTACAATTTCTCTGCCCCAATATCTGCCCCAGATCACCTTAGATATTATTCTGCAAATTGTCTTTGGCTTCAACACTGGGGAACGCTACAAACGGATGCAATATCTGTTAACTAATCTCCTCGAAGATGTCACCAAACCCTTATTTTCAAGTTTGTTTTTCTTCCCGCCATTACAACAAGATTGGGGTAGTTGGAGTCCTTGGGGAAATTTCCTGAAGCGGCGAGCCGAGATCGATCGCCTGATTTATGCCGAGATTGCCCAACGCCGGACAGAGTTGGCTCCTGAGCGCACGGATATTCTCACCCTGCTGCTCTCAGCACGGGATGAAACGGGGGCGGCTATGACCAATCAAGAATTACGAGATCAGTTGGTTTCCCTGCTGTTACTAGGTTATGAAACTACGGCGGGTTCCCTAGCTTGGGCTTTTTATCTCCTCCATCGCCACCCATCAGTTTTAGCCCAAGTCCGCTCAGAAATTGCCAGCATTACCCCTCCCGGTACAAACCTAGACCCAGAGGCGATCGCTAAGCTGCCCTACCTCAACGCTGTCACCCAAGAAACTATGCGCCTCCATCCCATCGCCCTGATTGGCACACCGAGAATGGCAAAGGAGCCTCTACAAATTCAAGATCAAGCTCTCACTCCGGGAGCGATCGTGGTTCCCTGTATCTACCTTGCCCACCAACGAGCCGCCACTTATCCCCAGCCCCAAGACTTTCAACCAGAAAGGTTCCTCACCAAAAAATATACCCCCACGGAGTATCTACCCTTCGGCGGTGGAGCTAGAGGCTGCCTTGGTTCTGCCTTTGCCATGTATGAAATGAAGTTAATTATTGCCCAGATCCTCACCCAGTTTGAGCTAAAACTTATCGACCCCAAACCCGTTAAACCAATCCGCCGGGGAATCACGATCGTCCCCTCTGGCAAGTTAGAAGTAGCCGTAACTCTTCTGGGACAAGGAATCTGCCTAGACGATCGAGTAAATTCTTGATTCTCACTTTCCTGTGGGTATAGACTTATAGAAATCAACAGGCTATTGTGGATCTCTCTAGCGGACATGAGAACTTACCAAGCAACCATTATGGCAACTATCCATCATCTCTTAGAAGAATTTAAACAAGAAGCTACTTCCAGCCGGGATTTGGGCGATCGATTCGAGAATTTGATGGTGGCTTTTCTGAAATCTGATCCCATGTATGAGGATTTATTTAGGAGTGTGTGGACTTGGAATGATTTTCCCAAGCGGGGTAATGCGCCCGATCGAGGGGTAGATTTGGTAGCGGAAGAACGAGCCACGGGGGATCTGTGGGCGATTCAGTGCAAATTTTATGATCCAAACCATACCCTAGATAAACCAGATATTGATTCGTTCTTCACGGAATCAGGCAAGGCAATTTATAACTTCAAGCAACGGCTGATTATTTCCACTACGGATAATTGGGGGAAGAATGCCGAAGATGCCATTAGAAATCAACAGATCCCCGTGATACGGCTATTGGTAAAAGACTTGGCAGAAAGCCCCGTGGATTGGGGAAGTTTTAGTTCTCGGCAGCAAGGTTTGCAACTCCAGCCCAAGAAAGAAATTAGACCCCATCAAAAAGTGGCTCTTGATAAAGTCATGGCGGGTTTTCAGGAGAATAATCGAGGCAAGTTGATCATGGCGTGTGGTACGGGTAAAACCTATACGGCGCTGAAGATTGCTGAACAATTTGCTTTGAATGCAGGATCGGCAAATGTCCTATTTTTAGTCCCGTCTATTTCTCTCCTTTCCCAGACTTTGCGAGAATGGTCTGCCGAGGCGGTGGTGACGTTGCACAGTGTGGCGGTTTGTTCGGATACGAAGGTGTCTAAAAAATCTGATACGGAAGATATTAGTTCTCAAGATTTGGCTTTTCCTGCCACCACCAAGGCAAAATTGATCGCCGCACGAGTAAAGGCTTTTGCCGGACAGAGACAATTAACAGTAATTTTTTCTACCTATCAATCAATTCAGGCGATCGCCGATGCTCAGAAACAAGGTTTGCCGGAGTTTGATCTAATTATTTGCGATGAAGCCCACCGGACTACTGGGGTGACGCTTGCCGGGAATGATGAATCTCATTTTGTGAAAGTCCATGATCAGAATTTTCTCAAGGGGAAAAAGCGGCTATATATGACTGCGACCCCGAAACTTTATAGCGATAGTACCAAGGTGCAGGCGAGGGAAAATGAGGCGACTTTGTGTTCCATGGACGATGAGAACTATGGGCAGGAGTTTCATCGGTTGGGATTTTCCGAGGCAGTGAGTAGTGGTTTGCTGACGGATTATAAAGTGATCGTGTTGGCAGTGGATGAAAAGTATGTGAGTCGGGCTTTCCAGCGACAGATTGCCGATGCAGACAATGAACTAAATCTAGAGGATGCAGCGAGAATTACCGGGTGTTGGAAGGGGTTATCTCGGCAGGTGGCAACAGATGCTGAGGGCGATGCCCTACCGGGGTCTGTGGCTCCTATGCGGCGGGCGGTGGCTTTTTGTAACAAAATTATTGATTCTAAAACCATTACAAAACTATTTGCTCAGGTGGTAGAGCAGTTGCATCAACTTAGCCCTAATGATGAGAATTTCTTGTTTTGTGAAATGGATCATGTGGACGGGAAACATAATTCGTCTGGAGCGGAATAAAAAACTCAATTGGCTAAAGGAGGATACCAGCGATCGAGGTAATGTCTGCCGGATTTTGTCTAATGCTCGTTGTCTCTCAGAAGGAGTAGATGTGCCGTCTTTGGATGCGGTGATGTTTCTCAGTCCTCGCAATTCGATGATCGATGTGGTGCAGTCGGTGGGGCGGGTGATGCGGAAGGCGGAGGGGAAAGAATACGGTTATATTATTCTGCCCATTGGCATCCCAGCGGATCTGACTCCAGAGGAGGCGCTGAAGGATAACAAAAAGTATGAGGTGGTGTGGCAGGTGTTACGGGCGTTGCGTTCCCATGACGATCGATTCAATCATACGATCAATAAGCTAGAACTAAACCAATCGAAGCCGAAAAACCTTGATTTTATTGGGGTAGGGGGTGGCAAGCGGGATGATCAGGAGGTGGTGGGAGATTTGACTCCGGTGCAGTTGAGTATTAATTTCCCTCATCTGGAGGAGTGGCGGGAGGCGATCTATACCAAGATTGTGGCGAAGTGTGGCGATCGACGGTATTGGGAGAGTTGGGCAGAGGATGTGGCGGTGATTGCGGAGCGTCATGTCACCCGGATCAAGGCTTTATTAGCGGATCCGGCTTTGCAGCATCGGGCAGCGTTTAATGATTTTCTGTTGGGTTTACAAAGTAATGTGAATCCCAGTGTGAGTGAGACGGAGGCGATCGAGATGCTTTCCCAGCATTTGATTACTAAACCAATTTTTGATGCGCTGTTTGAGGATTATCCGTTTACGCAACAAAACCCGGTGTCGGTGTCGATGCAGAGGATGTTGGATTTGTTGGAGGGGGAATCGCTGGAGAAGGATACGAGAAAGCTGGATAAATTTTATGCCAGCGTGCGCGATCGAGCGAGTGGGATTGACAATGCTCAGGCTCGGCAAAAAATTGTGATTGAACTCTACGATAAGTTTTTTCGCAATGCGTTCCCGAAGATGGCGGAGCGGTTGGGGATTGTCTACACTCCGGTGGAGGTGGTGGATTTTATTATTCACAGTGCGGATTTTGCCCTACGGCAAGAGTTTGGGGTGGGTTTGACGGAGGAAAATGTCCATGTTTTGGATCCTTTCACAGGAACGGGAACTTTCATTGTCCGGTTGTTACAAAGTGGTTTAATCAAGCGGGAAGATTTAGCTCGGAAGTTTCACCATGAGCTTTATGCTAATGAAATTGTGTTGCTTGCCTATTATATTGCGGCGGTAAATATTGAGGGAACCTATCACAGTTTGGTCGGTGGGGAATATGTACCTTTTGAGGGGATTGTTTTAACAGATACTTTCCAAATGTATGAGGGGGAAGGGACGTTAGATCCGTTGATGTTTCCTGAAAATAATCAGCGTGTGAATCGGCAGAAGGAAAATGATATTCGAGTAATTATTGGAAATCCGCCCTATTCGGCAGGGCAAAGCAGCGAAAATGATGGTAATAAAAATTTAAAAATATCCGCAATTAGATAAACAAATTCGAGATACCTATGCGGAATATTCTACAGCTACAAATAAAAATAGTCTTTATGATTCCTATATTCGGGCAATTCGTTGGGGGAGCGATCGCATAAAAGATCAGGGAATTGTTTGTTATGTAACTAATGGTTCCTACATTGATAATAATGCAATGGATGGCTTGAGAAAATGTTTGGCTGATGAATTTACAAGTATTTATTGTTTTAATTTACGGGGTAATCAACGAACTTCTGGGGAAACTTCACGGCAGGAAGGTGGAAAAATATTCGGCTCTGGTAGTCGGGCTGGTATTGCGATCGTTCTGCTAATTAAGAATCCAGAGAAAACTGGAGAATGTCAGCTTTTCTATCATGATATTGGAGATTATTTAAGCCAGAAAGACAAGCTAAATATTATTAGTGAGTTTGTTAATATTGCCACTATTCCTTGGGTACAGCTTCAGCCAAATAAAAACCATGATTGGACTAATCAACGGGATCCTTCCTTTGATGCCTTCATTTCCTTGGGTGACAAAAAAGATAAAACTAGCAAAACTATTTTTGATACTTATTCAAGAGGAATCGCTACTAGTCGAGATGCTTGGGCATATGATTTTTCTCAAGATAGCTTAAACACTAATATGAGTAAAATGATTAGTTTTTATAATCAACAAGTTGAGCAATATCAAGCTATCCAAGGAACTAAACCTAGTGTAGAAAACTTCATTAATAACGATCCTAAAAAAATTAGCTGGTCACGAGGGTTGAAAAATGATCTTGGTAGATTTGTAAACCATAATTTTAATTCTGATTCTGTTGTTAGGGGAATGTATCGTCCTTACTGCAAACAATGGGCTTACTTTGATAAATATTTCAATGATATGGTTTATCAAATGCCGAAGATATTTCCAATCGAGACTCTAGATAATTTAGTAATTTTATATTAGTGGAATTGGTGCTGGTGGTAAAGATTCTTCTGCTTTAATTGTTGATTCCTTGCCAGATTTGAATATGCAACATTCTGGGGGGCAGGGGTTCCCTCTTTATACCTACGAAAAACAAGAAACCACCGATCAAGGTTCCCTGCTACCAACTCAAGAAGGCTATGTTAAAAAAGAAAATATTCCTGATGACATCCAGACCGAATTTAGGGGAATTTATCAAGATCAAACCATTAGCAAAGAAGACATTTTTTATTATGTCTATGGAATTTTGCACTCCCCCGAATATAAACAACGCTTTGCTGCCGACCTGAAGAAAAAGCTGCCCCGCATCCCCTACGCCGCCGACTTCTGGGCTTTTAGCACCGCCGGACGCAACCTCGCCCACTGGCATCTCAACTATGAAACCGTAGAACCCTACAACATCACCGAATACTGGGGCAAACTTTTCCTCGAACCCGAAGATTATCTAGTCGAAAAAATGACCTTCGGACGCATCAATAAAACGATCGACAAAACCACCATCATCTACAACCGCCACATCAAACTCCAACACATCCCTCTAGAAGCCTACGAATACATCGTCAACGGCAAACCAGCCCTAGAGTGGATCATGGAGCGCTACCAACTCACCAGAGACAAAGACAGCGGCATCACCAACAACCCCAACCACTGGTCAGAAGACCCCCGCTACATCGTCGATCTCGTCAAACGCATCGTCCGAGTCAGCATGGAGACTATAGCGATCGTCAATTCCTTACCAGCCTTAAATGAGAGATAGTAGGATGATATCTAAGTATTTGAAATTATTTTATTTAAGAGAACTAATATCTCTATCTTTGGCTGCTCAAACGACAAATAATCGATTTTTCACCATGCATAAAATCATTACGAATCTTTGATATCCTCTTTAAGACATCATAATCATAAATGGTTAAAAATTTCCAATGGAATATTGAAAGATATGCGTATTTCATCAGTGGTGTAGTTATTTTACGATCACGCATCGGATCGTTAAATAATTTATTTATTCGATCGCTGTATTCACTTGGAATACCGTCAGTGGGAAACTTGTCGTCAGTGGGAATACCTTTATAGCTCTTATTAATCAAAATTTCGATAGCTATCCATGCAAATATAAATGCTTTTAACTTATCTGTTTCCTGCATTGAATCGTACATTAATCTTGGAACGCTTTTTCCCGGAACTGTATAACTTTCAACTTTAGAGACTACTAAATTAAATGATTCACTTAATGACACTTTTTTACTAGTAGTTATTTCGCCGCTAAACCGCATACTAATATCTTGCAAATACTTGCCATCTGTTGTCAATCCCATCATACAGGTATCCAGTTGAGTTATTTTCACTAGATTCTCCTCGGATGTCAGTTGTGATGTTATTAGTAGTGTATATGGTATTTCATAATCAACAACTAATTTATTTATTTTACTTTTAGCATCGGAAAAAGACTCGTATGTAAGAATTGTTTCTTTATCAACTTTATACCATGTACAACTACCTGTATATTCAATGTTATCTTCAGTACAGGTGACTAAAAATGGTGCAGATGTCTTTTTCTCTTCTATCCATTCATCTTGATTATCACAATACTTATCCTTTATCATTCTCATGCAAATGTTATTTAGATCATTCCCAATCCCAAAAGTGCAATATTTATTCAACCGACCAACATACTCAACATCTTGTTCGCCAAAGTGAATCCCATTAATAGAATATATTTTTAGGCAGAAGAATTTGCATTTTAATATAATAGGGGGGATTTTTTCTTCAAATCCCATAGCCTTAAGCCCCTCATTAGTTATTGGCATGATAGTTTATTCCTTATATGAGCAATTTTATTATTATATTATTACCTAATCAATCCCCGCCCTGAATGAGCATAAGTATCTAAAACTGTAGAAGGGGTGAAAATCAAAATTTTATATAACACCTAAAAATCGCTTGAGTGCCTTTTTGTAGATTTTCGGTAATCGTTTTGAAGCTATTCCCCCCTGTTGTATTTTCAACAAAATATCCGCCGGAAAACAACATTTAGGAATACGACTACCTTCACAAATATCTAGAGCAAGCTGACTTGCATCTAACTCACGGGCAAATTGATAGGCAATAACTGACTCAGCTTTGACATAGCTTGGCATCCCTGCCGTATTAGGCTGCAAAATACAGGTGGCTTCAGAATTATCTCTGCGTTTAGTCAAATTAACAAATAGATAATTAGTGTCAGAAGTTTTTGCGATCGCAATATAAAGATGTTGATAGTTAGGGGGCGTTTCTAATAAAAAAGCATCGCCCAGTTGAATATTAATACTCGTCATTGTGTAGCTAGAACCCCATCTAAATAAGCTTCTCTAGCCTCTATTTGCCGAATATATTCAATATCTTCATCGGTTTTGTCAAGATATCTAAGCACATCATCAACAACGATCGGGATACATGAGTTTTCCCGTGGTTTTTGCCATTCTGGGAGTCCATGGGTCCATTCTGCAACATCAAAAGGGTCAAGATGCCCAAATTCTGCATAAACTTTTTGGATTATCTCTTCTTCTTCTTCACAGAGATGGTCATCACCCGGATCAGCTAGTAGTGAAATTGTGTGATCTTTTGGATACTTAGTTAAAAAAAAGCTCCGCCACAGAGGTAAAGCATCACCAACCGGATTTCCTTTGATCAGGTCATAAACACCGCTAAGAACAGGTCCATACTTCATTGAGTAGGCACAATCACCTGTAATCGGTTGTTCCATACGTTCTAGGGCTATGCGATCGGCAATGTATAGCATTTTCAGCAAGCCTAAATATTTCATAGAATTGCCATGCAACTTTAGCAACATTGCTGCTGCTTCCACAGTTTTTTGAGGGTGAAGCCGAAATTTGATTGGTGTCATAGCTGGTTTCCTGTTGTAAAAACCCCATACACTATAATAACATTCGCTCGATCGTTGGCAGAACGAATAGCAGCCATAACTGTCTACGCTTGTAAACCACCCTTGGTATCTGTAGAAAAACTTGATCCCCAAATAGCTCGGTAGTTGAAGCTGATGCCTATAACCCCTTATTCTCTCTAAATATTGCCGGGCTTGATGTGGGAGAGCTAACGTTAATTTATAGAGCGATCGCAGAACCTAACTTTTATTTCATCATAGGAGATAAACATTATTTACGAGCGCCATCCATAGACCAGAAAAGTTTTGTAATTAATAAATGGGGAGAGTGATCGTAAATGTAGTACCTTCACCCAAAGCTGAGTCTACTTCGATCGAGCCTCCGTGCTTTTCGATGATGATTTGCCGGACGATCGCTAGCCCCAGCCCCGTACCTTTGCCGACAATTTTTGTTGTAAATAGGTTATCAAAAATCTGTTCCTTGACTTCCTCAGAAATTCCTGTGCCATTGTCGCTAATTTTTATCTGTACCTGTTGCCCCATCGACTTAGTTACAATGATAATCCGGTTAGGACAGGCTTGAATTTCCATAAAACCCCGCCCTTGATTAGACTCATCCAAAGCATCGATGGCATTGGCAATAATATTCATAAATACTTGATTTAATTGCCCCGGAAAACAATAAATTGCAGGAATTTCTGCATAATTAGTTTCAACTATAATCTCTGGATGTTGATCATTGGCTTTCAAACGATGGCGGAGAATTAGGATGGTGCTATCAAGCCCTTCATGGAGATTAAATTTTTGTTTTTGGTCACTATCAGCACGGGAAAAAGTTCGTAAACTATGGCTAATCGCTTTGATGCGATCGCCCCCATCTTTCATAGCTCGAATCAGTTTAGGTAAATCTTCCCGGACATAATCTAGATCGATCCTTTCTAGCTCTTCCACAATCTTGCTACTGGGCTGGGGAAACTCCCGATGATACAGATCAATTACCCCCAATAAATCATCAATATAATCTTGAGTCACCCCCACATTGCCAACAATACAACCCACTGGATTATTAATTTCATGGGCAACTCCCGCCACCAAATTACCGAGGGCAGACATTTTTTCATTTTGAATTAATTGCAGTTGAGTTGCTTGGAGATGTTCTATAGTTTCTGCTAATTGAGTTCTCTGTTCATAGGTTTCAATTAATAGCTCTGTTTGCTGGAGGGCAATGCCCAACTGGGCAGCTACTTGTTGGGTAAACTCCGTTTCCTGTTGTTGCCAAATCCGGGGCCGATCGCACTGATGCACACAGAGTAAACCCCAGAGTTCCTGATCTTGCATAATTGGCACAATTAAGGAAGCTCTAATTGCAAATCTTTCTAACATTTGAAGATAGCATTCAGGAGCATCTATAGACCTCACATCAGGGATTGAGTAAATCGTCCATTTTGTAGAGAGTTGCATGGTTTTCCCCAAAGC
>JAAUUE010000338.1 GCA_012031635.1 Coleofasciculaceae cyanobacterium SM2_1_6
AGACATCGGCGGCGGTGTGGCGAGCATCTCCTAAACCAAATCCAGATAATCACAGCGGATGGCTGACCATGTAATTTCTTCCATGGCTTGCAACACATCCAACAAGACAACTCGACCTGCCCCCGCCAATATTGAAAGTTTCCCCCACTGCTTCCGGGACTGTCGCCGCCGCTAAGTTGGCAACCACCGCATCACTAATAAACGTAAAATCCCTAGTTTGTTTGCCATCGCCATAGATCGGCACGACCTCATCATAGAGAGAGGCTTTGAAGAATTTATGAAATGCCATATCAGGACGCTGGCGGGGACCATACACCGTGAAGTAGCGGAGGACGGTAATGGGGACTTGGAAATTTTGGTGATAGAGCCAGCACAGGCGCTCGGCGGCTAATTTGGTGATCCCGTAGGGAGAAATGGGTTGAGGACAGATGGATTCCTGAGTTGGCAGAGTTTCCGCATTGCCATAGATTGAGGAAGTGGAAGCAAAAATCAGCCTTTTTAGGGATTTGGCATTTTTAGTGGCTTCGAGGAGAATTTGGGTGGCATTAATATTTTTTTCGGTGTAGTTCCGAAAGCCAACTCCCCAACTAGAGCGGACTCCGGCTTGGGCAGCTTGATGATAGATAAAGTCAACTCCTTCTAGTAATTCCTGCCAGTTGAGGGTCTGGATCTCCCCAGTGATCAGCTTAAATCGGGGATGTTTTTGGCTGGCGAGGAGATTTTGGTATTTGAGGTCGATCGAGTAATAATCATTAAATTCATCAATACCGATGACGTGATCCCCTTGACTTAACAGCACCTCAACTAAGTGCGAGCCAATAAATCCGGCTGCGCCAGTAACAATACTAACAGTCATAAAATTACTAATTTTGGTAAACGTCTATTATAGGAAAAATCGGTGAGGACTGCTATATTGGATACAACGTTAGAAGTATAAGTTAAACAATATAAATTATTAGTTTTCTGCCATGACAGTCGTAAAAATTGTAGAAATTATCTGGTCTCTTTCCGCCTTGGGCATTATCGTCCTCGTGTTACTCCACAGCCCCAAGGGAGACGGCATTGGCGGGATTGGTGGGCAAGCTCAACTATTTACCAGCGCTAAAAGTGCTGAGGCTTCCCTGAATCGGTTGACTTGGGGATTTTGCGTGGTCTTCATCAGCTTAACGGTGATCCTCAGTGCTGGTTGGCTCGCAGTGCAGCCGGGTTAGGATAAAATCGGTGATTTCGGCACAGAATCAGCTACATTAGATCAAGAAACATCAGAAAACTTTACAACAGCGCAACAGCAATAGCATGGACTTTGGTATTGGATTCCTTTCAAATAACGTAATGCTGCCAATCCTAGACTTCTTCTACGGGATTTGGCCGAGCTACGGTTTAGCGATCGTCGCTCTGACTTTAGTAGTCCGCTTTGCAGTATTTCCCCTCAATGCTGGGCAGATTCGGAATATGCGACAGATGAAAATTTCGCAGCCCATGATGAAGAAGCGGCAGGAGGAGATTCAAAAACTCTACAAAGATGATCCGACTAAGCAACAGGAGGAGATGAGTAAGTTGTTCAAGGAGTTTAATCCCTTGGCTGGCTGCTTACCTCTGCTACTCCAGATGCCAGTGCTATTTGCTCTGTTTGCGACGCTCCGGGGTTCGCCCTTTGCCAATATCAACTACACCGTAGATGTGCAGGTTTTACCTCCAGCCCAGATGGAGTTGATCCAGCCCCAAACCTTTAGTACCAAACCCCAAAATATTTATATTGCCGATGGTGTCCACGCCCCAATTTTGGCAGAGTTGCCCAAGGGTAATCGTCTAGTTGTTGGAGAAACAGCCAAAGTAGAGTTTAAGGGTGCTGATGGCAAGGCTTTATCAGAATTACTTGCTCCTTATCCAGATAACGAAATTACGCCTACTTGGACTGTAACTAAGGGAGAAAATACGGTTCAAGTCAAGGAAGATGGCTCGATCGTGGCCCTGGACACCGGGGATGCCACTATTCAAGGGACGATTCCGGGAATTGCCGCCAACAAAGGCTTTCTCTTCATTGATGCCCTAGGTCGAGTCGGAGCCTACGATCCCGATGGCACTATTCACTGGGATGTCCTTGCCCTAATTATCATGTTCGGGACTAGTGTGTACGTCAGTCAACAGCTTTCTAGTCAAGGCTCACCGGGGGATCAGCAGCAGGCTACTGTTAACAAAATGACCCCAATTATTTTCTCTGGGATGTTTCTGTTCTTCCCCTTGCCGGCGGGGGTATTGATGTATATGGTGGTGGCGAATATTTTCCAGACTGTCCAGACTTTCTTCTTGATGCGAGAACCCCTGCCAGAAAATCTCCAGAAGATGGCCGAAGAGCAAGCCAAGGAAGCCAAGGCAAAGGAAGGAAAAGCAGAGGTTGCGGCTCTGCCCTTTGAGCCGAAGAGTTCTAAGAAAAAGACATCTAATTAAGCACTATGCAAGTGCTATAAATTTAGATAAACTTAGGTACTTCAACAGTTTTAGTCTAGTTTAGTATTGGGTGAGGCGGGTTATGAGTAAGGAATCCTTGGAACAGGGGCAACAGTGGTTGGCATCTTTATTGAGTTTGTGTCAAATGCCCGCAAAGGTAACTGGGGAAGAGCGATCGAACACCCTCGAACCGGGAGTAAACAATTGGCTAACTATTGATACAACAAATTATGATCTAGAGCAGATTCAGGCTCTCATCGGGACTGGCGGCAGTGTGATTGATGCGATTCAGTACCTTGCCAATGCTACCTTAAACCGAGACCAAGACCCAGAAGCCCATACCTACTACATTGTGGAAATTAGTGAATACCGGGAGCAACGGTTCCAAAAGCTCAGGGAAATTGGGCTACAAGCAGTTGAACAGGTGCGGGCTACGGGGGAAGAGGCAGAGATTCGAGCTTTATCTTCGGTCGATCGCCGCCATCTCCATCAACTCCTGAAGGAATTCCCGGAAATCGAAACCCACAGTCATGGTCAGGAACCCGATCGGCGACTGATTATCCGCCTGAGCCAAACCGCCTAAAGTTTCTGCCCCAGCCCGATAATTTTTTAATCTTTTCTATTCCCTGAGTTGGAGGTAAAGACAATGGAAGCTATTTTTATTCCCCACCTGCTCAAGCTCCGACAACAACAACAGGAAATCCCAGTAGATCAGTTTTTGCCCGATCTGGAAACTCTAACTCCAGTGCGAGGGACTATGGTAGTCCAGCATCAGGGGAGTTTTTTGGAAGTGACTGCTAAAGTAGACACCATTATTACTCTGAGTTGCGATCGCTGCTTGCAACAGTACAATCAACGCCTCCAAGTTGATCAGCAGGAGATGATTATCCTCGATGCTGCCGCCGATCAGCCCACTGACTATCCCCTAGAGCAGGAGTTGGCGTGGGAAGATTTGGTAGAAACTCTCTCGCCCCAAGGACATTTTCAACCAGAGGTATGGCTCTACGAACAGTTGTGTCTATCCTTGCCTTCTAAACAATTGTGTAATCAAGACTGTGTAGGGATTGCCCCCACCAACTCCCCCACTGACAGCGAACCGCCGGCGGTTATCGATCATCGCTGGGAAGCCTTGGAATTACTAAAAAAACAACTTTCTCAAAGTTAAATTACCTCTGTTAAATTGTATTTGTTAAATTGCTTCTAAAGTTAAACTAAATCTAAACCCATGAGTGAACCTGTTCAATGGACTCCTGAAGCCGAAGCCAAATTAAAGGATATTCCCTTTTTTGTCCGCCCCTTTGCCCGGAAAAAGATTGAAACCTACGCCCAAGAGAATAATTTTTCGCAGATTACGATCGAACTCTACGAACAGGCAAAACAACAATTTAACAAAAAATATAATTAAGGAACCTATTATTTGGGGGTATCACCAAAACGGAAACTAGAGGCAACCACACCACCAAAGAGCTTTTCTTCATGATAGACACAGGTAGCTGCTTCGGTTTCGGCGGCTCCCACGGCAACCATCAGGGGGATTAAATGATCCTCTTGGGGATGGGCTAACCGGGCTGAGGGGGCTTGCTCCCATTGGCAAAGTTGGGCTGTTCTTTCGTCTGGGGTCGATCGGAGCAATACTTCCTGAAGCCAATCATCAAATTCCTTGGAGGGGACTGCTGCCCGTGTACCAAAAGCCCGGAGATTGTGATAGCTCAAGCCACTGCCAATAATCAGGATATCTTCCTGCCGGAGAGGAGCCAAAGCCCTGCCCACTGCTAGATGAATTTGGGGGTCGTAGCCTTGTTTGAGGGAAAGCTGGACGATCGGGACTTGCGCCTCTGGATAGATGGGGTACATGACGGTAAAAGTGCCGTGATCAAAACCTCTTTGGGCATCCAAATGGGCAACATATCCAGCATCCTTGAGGAGAGTTTGAACTCGGAGGGCGGTGTCTGGATCACCGGGGGCGCTATATTTTATCTGGTAGGTATGGGGTGGAAATCCTGAATAGTCATAGATCATCGGTGGGTGGGGACTGGATGAAATTGTGAAATCTGGCTCTTCCCAATGGGCAGTAATTACCAGCACGGCTTTGGGGGTCAGCCCTAGCTGAGGGGGAATATCCTGAAGGGAGGCTTCGAGTTGGGCAAAGGTGTCGCCATACTGCTCTTTCATGTAGGGCCAGGGACCACCGCCGTGGGAAATAAAGTAGGTCGGGAGGGTTTTCGTCATGGTTTACAAATGAATTAAACAATTTCTTAGGTGACTCTACTAGCTAGGAGCCAAGTAATGATGGCGATCGCCCTCTTTGGCAGCACCGAGGTTCTGGAAGATGTCGGTCTCCGTCGGCAAACTCTAAATTCGGAGTTTTGGAGATATTCATCCTAAATTTTTTCGTTCGGTGCTCTTATTCGAATGGCAATCTTATCTAGTTGCTTC